>CAYGUD010000013.1:7048-17556 GCA_964352865.1 uncultured Hyphomonas sp. | reverse complement strand
ATGGCTTGTGTGGCACTGGCAGAAATGGCTCGATCATCGTTGCCGCGCACAGTGTTTGGGTCTGCAAGATTGTTCGCAACAGACGGAAGCGAGATGCCAATCCCAGCGCTCGCCAGATGCGCCCATGGGAAATGTTCGCCGGGATCATCTTTACGGGCTGGCGCGATATCCGAATGCCCAACAATGCGGCTTGGCGGGATGTCCCATCGTGAAAGGATACAAGTGCAAAGCTCAATCAGCGCTTCAATCTGTGCCTCAGGATATGGTGGCAGCACACCGCCCTCCAGCGGCCAGTCATGGCCGCCATTGACGATCTCAATCCCGATTGACCTGGAGTTCAGATCTTGATCGCCTTGCCAGCTTGATAGACCGGCATGCCAGGCGCGTTTATCTTCTCCGACCAGCTGGATGATCCGTCCATCTTCCCAAATCATATAATGCGCTGAGACTTCGGCACTTGCATCGCACATTCGGTCGAGCGCTTCCTGGCCGGTTTCCATGCCTGTATAATGCAAGACCAGCATGTCGATCGGGTATTTGCGATCGTTGAAATTGGGGCTTGGCTGCGCCTCGATCTTCATTCCTTTTTGCCTCGCACTTTGTCGCCCAGAGCCGCTTCTGGCATAGCGCGATTTGGCCGGATGAGAATGACAAATACGCCGCCAAGGGATATCGCGGCGCCAACCACCAGCTGCAAGGTCAGGACTTCTCCCAGCAATGCGATACTGAGCACAACGCCCCAGATCGGAGTCATCAATGTCAGCGGCGACAGGAGCGAGATTTCGTACTTCTTGATCAGCGTATAGAAGACGCCATGGCCGAACACACTGACGCCAAGCACAGCAAATGCCGTCGCGGCCCAAACCAGCCAGCCTCCTTCGATGAACGCGGCCCAGCCATTTACATCGCTTTCGATCAAACCCGAGACGGCGAACAGAGGCGCAAAGCTGAACAAGCCTATCCAGGCCTGCATTTGCATCGCACTGATCCTGGGCATGCGCTTCATCAGAATACCCGCGCCTGACGCGATTAAGGCGGCAAACACAACGTAGACCAGACCAAAGCTCAGGCTGAATGACTGCGGATCCACAGCGATCAGCAGCGCTCCGGCAAAGGCTAGTAAAATTCCCAGACCGCGGCGCCAGCCCACTGTCTCACCAAGAAAGGCCATGCTCATCAAAGTCGAGAATGGCACGCCTAACTGACCAACGACGGAGACCGCGCTTGCTTCAGCATTGGCCAGCCCCTGGAAAAGCAGCGCGAAATGCACAGCGCCTATGCCCATAGCGATCAGAAAAAGCGTTCCAAGATTTTTCGGAATGGGCCTCAGGAACCACAGCAAGACAAGCGCGATTCCGGCAAACCGCATCGCCGCAAAGAAGATTGGCGGCACACCCGCGTCTGCGACGACCCAGCGGGTCACGACCAGGTTCAGCCCCCAGACAAAACACACCGCGGCCAGCAGAACAAAATCCCGAAAATTCATCACTCCGCCCTATCAGGCTTCGAATACAAGTCCATCACGCATTCTCGGGCAGCAGGGCTTCAAGGGCTTCCAGACGGTCAGCTTCAGCGCTTGGTTTGTCCCAGCGAATTCGATGAATGCGCGGGAACCGCATAGCGATCCCCGATTTGTGCCGGGTGCTTCTTTGCAAACCTTCAAACGCAACTTCCAGCACCAGGCCTTCCTCTTTCGTCGCTGTCACGGAACGGACGGGCCCGAACCGCTCACGCGTGTTGTCTTTGACGAATTTGTCGAGGCGCTTCAGTTCTTCATCGGTAAATCCAAAATAGGCTTTGCCGACCGGCGTCAGCTGGTCTTCACCATCGACCTCGCGCCAGACCCCAAATGTAAAATCTGAATAGAGGCTCGACCGTTTGCCATGTCCGCGCTGGGCATAAAGCAACACAGCGTCAACCAGGAGCGGGTCGCGCTTCCATTTGAACCAGGGCCCCTTTGGTCTGCCCGCTTCATAGACACTGTCCCAACGCTTCAGCATCAGGCCTTCAATCTCCGGCGCTGGCGGCTTGTTGCGCGCCGCGTCGAGGGCGTCGATATCGGTGATCTCAACAAGCGGCGACAGATCGATGCGATCAGACTCAACGTCCTGCAGGAAGCTTTCCAGGCGGCTGCGGCGTTGTCTGAACGTTCGCTGCCGCAAATCTTCCTCGCCCTGGACCAGAATATCATAGGCCCGGACAAAGGCCGGGCGCGCCTCCATTTGCCTCTTGCTGACCGTCTTCCGATTGAGGCGCTGCTGCAATTCACTAAACGATGCAACGCCGCCATCTGGCGCGCGGATCAACAACTCGCCATCAAGCGCAGCGTCGAAATTCATCGCCGCCAGCACATCTGGAAATGCCTTGCTGATATCGTCGCCCGTCCGTGTATAGAGGCGCCGCGTGTCGCCTTCGGCCACGGCCTGGACGCGGATGCCGTCATATTTCCATTCCGCCGCGAAGGTCTCAGCCGTGATCAGCGCGGGGTCGACAGCGGCGGGATTATCACGGTCCTTCTTGGCGATAAGGGGATGGGCCAGCATGACAGGACGGAAGGGTGCGGGCACATCGGGCTTTGGCTTATCAGCTTTGCCTTCAAGCCAGGCGAACAGACTGAGATAGGGTGGCTCCAGACCATGCCAGATTTCTTCAACTTCACTGGCGTCGACGTCTCCAAACTTGGCCGCAGCGACTTTTGCCAGCCGTGCTGAAACGCCAATCCGCAAGCCGCCAGTGACCAGTTTGAGCAGCGCCCATCGCCCGCGTGCATCGAGGGCGTTCAGCCAGGTTTCGATCAAGCGCTCGCCTTCTGCTTTGCTCGCGCCTGACAGGTCCGCCACGACTTGGCTCAATGTCGGAACATAATTCGCGCCATGCGCGCGCGGCCAGATCAGACTGACTGTCTCGGCCAGATCGCCGACATAATCATAGGACAGCCGAAACAATTCATGATCGACTTTTGATTCAGCCAGGCGGCGCACCAGCCCCGCTTTCACACCAGGCAAGTCGATGCCCTGGGTCAATGCGGCCAGGGCCCAGCCCCGCTCAGGGTCCGGCACCGTCTCGAAATAGTTCGCTATCAAAGCCAGCTTGCCATTGCGCGATGGCGTCAGCAGCAGGCGTTCCAGGAGATTGGCGAAGGTTTCCATTGTCGCTGATATGGCGCGCGGATGGCCGGTGGTCCAGCTTGCTCGAATTGCCCTTAGGTCAAGTTTGTGCTAGCAACCCCGTTATAGGAAGCGGGAATTGCCAGTCCGCGCAGGCTTTCAAAGCCACGTATAGTATCTTAACGAGACAAAGACTGACGCCGGACTGGCCGCTTTCTTATCCACCTAGAAACGAGACGCCTAATACCCGTCGGCATTGCCGTCTTTGCGCATTTCTGTCGCCACAATCCAGGCCCCGCTCCGGAAGTCACGCATGATCGCCTGATAGCCGCCACCATTGGCGCGGCAGCACTCAACCACATGGCCGCGGCGTTCGAGTTCTGCGCGGGTTTCGACCGGGATGCCACTTTCAAGGTGGATCGTGCCCATATCGCGCTCGCAGGCGTCGCCGTTCAAATCATCCGTTGGTTCACAGCCGCCGCGATGTTCCCAGCGCGCCGCGTCGCCGGCTTCCTGCAGGCCCATATCGAAATCGACCAGATTGAGGATCACTTGGACATGTCCTTGCGGCTGCATACCGCCGCCCATCAGACCGAAACTCAGCCATGGCTCATACGGGCAAGCCTGCTCAATCGGCTGCGCCCGCACCTGACACCCCGGCATGTCCTTCTTGAAGGCAAAAGCCGGGATGATGGTGTGGAAGGGGCGCTTGCCGGGTTCGAACACGTTTGGATGTTCAGGGTCGAGGCTGAATAGCTGGCCGCGATCCTGGAACATGAAGCCCAGCCCATCCGCGACCAGGCCTGAGCCCATGCCGCGATAATTGGATTGGATCAGCGACACCATCATGCCTTGGTCGTCTGTGACCGTGAGATAGGTCGTGTCGCCGTCCTGCAGTTTGGCGTCGGCACCCGCATAGCCCGGCGCGGGCGGCGCCATGGCTTGACTGAGATCAATCCGTTCACCGCGTTCAGCATTATAGCCTGGGCGAATGAATACGTTCGGGTCGATGCCGCTAAACGTCTCATCCGCATAGCCAGCGGCGCGATCCGCAAATGCCAGGCGTTTGGCTTCGACTTGCGCCATGATACTGTCAGCCGACCCAAAGCCCATTTCGCGCAGATCAAACCTCTCGAGCATTTGCAGCATTTGCAGTGCTGCGACGCCTTGCGTGTTCGGGCCCAATTCGCAGAGTTTCACTTCGCCGCGATACTCGACGCATAGCGGATCGACCCACTCGCCATCATGCGCGGCGAAATCTTCGTAGCGCAAATAGCCGCCAATGCGCTCAAAATAGTCGCCCATCGTCCGCGCAATCTGGCCCTTATAGAAATCGTCCGGCCCGGCCAAAGCGATCCGCTCCAGCGTATTGGCGAGATCCGGATTGGTGAACAGGCTGCCTTCGACAGGTGGCGGGGAGAAATAGGTCTTTTTCGCATTGTCATATTCTTCGAGCATGCCGCTTTCAGCCGCTGGTTCAAAACGCTGCGGCCCGAACTGCCAATAGTAGGCAATGACTTCCGGGATAGGTGCGCCTTCGCGGGCATATACAATCGCAGGTTCCATCAGCATCCGGAACGGCGCTTCGCCGAACCGTTCGTGCAAAGCGCCCCAGGCTTCAACTGTACCGGGCACTGTGACAGGCGCGGCGCCAAATGGCGGAATTTCCTCGCCATCCATGAACGCGTCCGCTTTGGCTTGCATATCCTCAAGTGTCGCGCCCATGGGGGAGCGGCCAGAGCCATTATAGCCATAGAGCTTCTGCGTCTTCGGATCCCAGACAATCGCGTACAGATCGCCGCCAATACCATTGCCCGTCGGCTCGACCAGGCCGAGCAACGCATTCGCCGCAATCGCGCCGTCTATCGCATTGCCGCCGCGTTTCATGACATCCAGAGCCGCTTGTGTCGCCAGAGGATGCGCGGTCGCTGCAGCGGCATTTGGCGCCACCACAGCAGACCGCGTTCCAAGGGCTCGCCCGGATGGCATGCGGTCGCCGGGTCCGATAATCGGGGCAGCGATTTCTGCTGCCTGGGCAGTTGAGTCTTCCAGATCCGGCTTCACAGAAGGCGCTTCGGCCACATCCAGATTAACACTCGCGCAGGCGGTAAGGCCTATTGCCGCGACGCTTGCGGCCATCCATCTTGTCAGCATATCTCGTCTCACCCTGATTGCTTGGCCGAGAGCTTAGCGCGGTTTGCCCGATTGGCGAGTCACGAAACCGTTGAAGTGGTTCGTCACGTGGTTGCCAGGCGTGCCCGAGACTTTCCAAATAGGCGTGCATCAACCCCTCAAGCATAAGAAACCACCTCATACTCAATGCCGTCATGGTCGTGGAAGTAGAATCGGCTGCCCGGCTCATAAGTCTGATGGCTGTGAGTCTTGATGCCATATTCAAGTATCCGCTTTTCGGCGGCGGCGAGATCATCCACCAGAATGCCAAGATGATTGACGGCGCCGGCGAGGCGATAATTTTCATTCTCATTCAAGGCGCGCGGCGAGCCAACACTATAGAGGGCGACATAATCGTCTTCATTGCCAACATGCACTGAGCGACCATTGTGAATCGAATCGCCGCTCCAGCGGACTTTCCAACCGAACAGGTCGGCCAGCATGCCGGCGGTTTTGTCTGGGTCTGTTACTGTCATATTGATGTGTTCCAGGATGGCTTTTGACATCTCAGTCTCCTTGTTTTTCTTTCAGGAGAGATTTATGTAATTCCTGAACCTAAGTTTAAGTCAAGGTATTTTCTGGAGAAATTTCATGGCAATGAAACGAGGGCTCTCAATTGGTGATCTGGCAGCGCGCACCGGGCTTTCCGTGTCAGCCATCCGGTTCTATGAACGCAAAGGCCTGCTGACGCCTGATCGCAATGAAGGCAATCAGCGGCGCTATGAAGGCTCCGACATTCGCCGCCTGTCTTTCATCCTGATCGCACAGCAAATCGGTCTGACGATTGATCAAATCAAAGATGTCATGGCGAGCCTGCCAGAAGGGCGCACGCCGACGAAAGCGGACTGGAGCAAGATTAGTCGCCGATTCCGAAAAACGCTGGATGAGCGGATCGCGATGATGCAGCGCATGCGCGACAATCTTGATGGCTGTATTGGGTGCGGCTGCCTTTCGCTGAAAGTTTGCCAACTATATAATCCAGCCGACAAAGCCCAACGTCTGGGCGTTGGGCCGCGCTACATTATCAGTAACGAACGCTAAGAGTAGCGCGCTTTGAGCATCGCCCACATGGCGCGCAAACCGCAAGCGGCGCCGCCTGCCGGACGGCCATATTTGCCTTCACGCCAGGCCCATACATCCAAATGAACCCAGGATTTCGCGTCGACGAATTGTTTGAGGAAAATCGCTGCCGTAATCGACCCCGCCATGCCGCCTGACGCGCTGTTCACGAGATCAGCAATCGGGCTTTTCAGCATCGACTTATACGGTGCCCAGAGCGGCATGCGCCAGGCGGGATCGCCGCTCGTTGCCGCGCCGGAGGCGATTTCGCCCGCAAGCCTTTCATCATCCGTATAGTAAGGCGCAAGATCTGGCCCGAGCGCCACGCGCGCGGCCCCCGTCAGGGTCGCAAAATCGATCAGTAAATCCGGGTCAGATTCACAGGCCCGGGTCAGCGCGTCGCCAAGAATGAGACGCCCTTCCGCATCCGTATTGTCGATTTCGACACTGAGACCCTTGCGACTGGAAAGGACATCGCCGGGTCTGAAAGCGTCGCCGGCAATCGAATTTTCCACGGCAGGTACATAGAGCTTCAGACGCACCGGCAAATCATGACCCATGACAAGTTCGGCGAGCGCGATCGCATGTGCGGCGCCGCCCATGTCCTTCTTCATCAGGCGCATGGACCCGCCGGTCTTGAGATTGAGACCGCCCGTATCAAAAGCCACGCCTTTGCCGACAATGGCGAGTTGCGGATGCGCTGCATCGCCCCAACTGAGTTCCATTATCCGCGGCGATTCAGGCCCGGCCCGACCAACGGCGTGCACCATCGGATAGTTTTGGTCGAGCAAAGCGTCGCCAATAATTGTTTCCAAACTGGCGCCGTAACGTTCCGCCAGATCGCTAATCGTGCCCTGGATCTCAGGCGGGCCCATGTCTTCGGCAGGCGTGTTCACCAGATCGCGCAGCCGTCCAATCGCAATCGCCTCGCGGATTTGCGCCTCGCCCTCGGCATCCTCACCAACGACGAGGCGAGGTGGATCGGCTTTTTCACTCAGGTAGCGATCAAATCGGTAGGCCCCATCAGCCCAGGCACTGGCGATTTGCGCCGAGGAATAGCCGCCATCGCGCACGATTTCATAGTCAGCTGCTGGAAGCTTGGCCGAGAGCGCGGCGACTGAAAGCGCGTCCGTCCCGTCGCCAATGCCGAACAAAACGCCTGAGACAGTGCCGTCATCGCGGGCGCTGACAATGGTTTGACCCGTTTGGGCTTTAAAAACCTGCGCTTTTGCCAGCGCTGCGAGATTTGTGGGTACGTCATCCGCATGCTCCCAGTCGTGCGCGGAATACAGAAATACGGGGGCGGCATTCTTGGCAGCTGGAACCAAGGCGGAATGCTCAGGCATGAATAGCTCCACACAAGTTAATATGGATGCCAGTTCTGTTAACCTTGTCTTGACCAGGTTACTGGCATGATTGCGCCCTAACAGCCTCGGAGCTTGCAAAATGTCCAGAGCCACAACTGCCAAATATACGCTATCGTTGATCGCGTTGGCCACCAGTGCAGCCTGCGCCAGCACACCCGCCGCGACTCCAGAGGAGCAAGCCTATCAGAGCGCGATCGAAAATGCCCTGCTCCCCGCTTCTCAAGCCGAAATCGACCGGGCCAACCGCTCAGATCCGATCACACGGGCGAGCTTCTGGTCAAATGAGTATCAGAAAGACGCAACAAACATTGATACCACCGTCAGCTTCATGAACGCCTTGCGCGGGATTGGCAGCCATGACCGTGTCCTCGAAATTGCAACAACCGCGATCCCCATGCATCCCGGCAACTATGAGCTTTACCTCGAATTAGGGCGTTCTTTCATGGCGCAAGGTAAGCTGCAGGACGCCGGACGGGCCTTCATGCGTAGCGCTGACTTGTCGCCAGAAACCGATGCGACACCCCTTGCCGCTCTGGGCCTGGCTCTGGATCGGCTTGAAGACCATCAAGAGGCCCAGAAAGCCTATAGAATTGCGCTGGAGCGCCAACCCGATCGAGTCTCGACCCTGTCCAATTATGGCTTGTCTCTGGCGCTTACAGGACAGCTGGATCAAGCCGAAATCGCCCTGCGCAAAGCCGTCGAAGCTCCTGGAGCGGATGTGCGGGTGCGACAAAACCTGGCTTTGATTCTTGGCCTCCAGGGCCGGTTCGATGAAATGAGCGCTGTCGATCCGAACGCCCCGCCGCGATCAATCGAAGCGAACCAACGCGCCTTACGCGAAATGATTGCCCCTGGCCGCAATTATGATGATTTGCAGCAGCTGGATGACGTCATTGACGACTTGGAGCGAACGCCTGCCGAAGCGCAGGAAATGCCGAAAGTTGCCGAAGCAAATGTCAGCTCTGAAAGCATGCAGGACCCGGTTTCATCTGCGCATACACCGACCCCCGAAACAGAGCTTTCTGGCGAACGCGAGCCACCGCCGCCAGCCAAGTTTCGGCCTACGCTGCGCGGCACACAAGGGCGTTAATCCGCGCTTGGACGCACAATACAGGTCGTGAAATTATCAGTAGCGCGCCAGGGCCTTAGCCGCCTTCGGATTGTATCCGCATCACCTTGATCACCGCTGGTCCAAGCACGACGAGGAACAGGACGGGCAGGAAGAACAGGATCATTGGAACCGTCAGCTGAGCCGGTAGCGCAGCGGCTTTCTTCTCAGCAGCCGACATCCGCATGTCGCGATTCTCTTTCGCCATGACCCGCAAAGCATCGCCCAGCGGAGTACCATAACGTTCAGCTTGCACCAGTGCCATGGTCACGGCTTTGACGCCCTCATGGCCAGTTCGACGCGCGAGATTTTCATAGGCCAGGCGTCGTTCCTGCAAATACGACAATTCAGCTGTCGTCAGTTGTAGTTCCTCTGCCAGCTCGACCGATGCTGTGCCGATTTCGGCGCCAACTTTCGCAAACGCCATTTCGATCGACATGCCTGATTCAACACAAATCAACATCATGTCGAGAGCATCCGGAAAGGCCCGCATGATCGACTGTTGACGCTTCGCCGCCAGGTTTCCGACATAGAGATTCGGGGCATAGAAACCGAATGCGAGACCAAAAATGATTGTGCCATATTTCATATTCGGCGCCAGGCCGAAATCATGCACGAAGAATATGAATATGAAGACCGCCAAACCGGAAATGAACGGCATCGTAAAGCGGCAGAAATAGAAGATGGTCAGTGGGCGCGGCCCGCGCATACCCGCCTGCTCCAACTTGGCTTCAATATTCGGATCTTCCAGCATTTTCTGGAGATCAAGCTTTTTGGTGATATCTGTAATCGCGCCTTTGGATTCGCGTTTCAGACCAGACTGTTCAAGGTCTGCGCGAGCGGCGCGGCGCAATTTTTCGCGCTGAGATGACACTTGCTTCAGGCGCGTTTCAAGCTTGTCGCCTTTCAGCGCGGGCAACATGACACCCACGACCGTCATAAACATCGCCACCGCGACGGCCATTGACAACAGAGTTCCCGGGTCACTCAAGGATCTTGCAAATTCACCCATCGCGACCTCCTAGAAATCAAAGCTGATCATTTTGCGCATCACAGTGATGCCAATCGAATACAAGCAGAAGCCAACAAACAGGACGGTGTGCCCGCCTGAGCTGGTCCACAATTCGGCGATATAACTCGGTGTCGTCAGATAGACCATAAAGCCAACCGCGAATGGCAGGCTGCCAATAATATAGGCTGACGCCTTGGCTTCTGCGGACAAGGCTTTGATTTTCTCGCGCATCATTTTGCGCGACCGGATAACAGCAGACAGATTACCAAGCGCTTCTGACAAGTTGCCACCGGCCTTGGCCTGGATCGAAAGAACAATGACGAAAAAGTTGACTTCAGACAGCGGCACGCGCTTGTAGAATTGCTGCAAGGATCGCTCTGTGCTCGTGCCCATTTGCAGATTGTCAGTCAGTAATTGGAATTCCGGGCCAAGCGGCGCGGGGCTTTCTCGTGCAATAATCCGCAAACACTCAGTTAGCGGCAAGCCTGATTTCACACCGCGAACGATAATATCGATACCATCCGCAAACTGATTCATCAGCTTCTTGTTACGGCTATTGGTGAGGAATCCGAGCACCATTCGAGGCAATCCGATACCCGCGACAAAAGCGGCACCGCCAATCAAGGTTGGCTGCGACTTGAACTGGAAACCGAGGATCATTGGCGGTCCTTCGGCACCGGAAA
>CAYGUD010000013.1:5772-7038 GCA_964352865.1 uncultured Hyphomonas sp. | reverse complement strand
AAATTATCCAGAATATTTGCGCCGACATTTCCAGACCAGCTTGATTGATCTTGGACTGAATATCGTTGGCGACAAGCGACTTGCGGCGTGATTCATCCTGTTCACGCAGCTTTTTCAGCATTTGCTGGGTTTGCTTCTTCCGCGCTGTATTTGGATCATTGCGACTGATACGACGTCCTGGCGTCTCGTTCGCAGCCATTTGTCGGGCGCGCTTAGAGGCCTTTTCGGTGCCACTATCACCGGTCAGCACGAAGCCAATGCCAGCGATACACAAGAAAGCTAATCCGCCAATGGCGTAAAGAATGATATCACCGCTCAGGTCCATGGATCAATCCAATTCGTCCAGAGCCGTCGCAAGGTCGCGTTCGAGATTGTAATACTGGGCACGTTCCCAGAATTTCGGACGACCGATACCGGTGCCGCGGTGGCGACCGATGATTTTACCATCATCGTCTTCGCCTTCGATTTCATATTTCAGAATGTCCTGAAGCACGATTGTATCGCCTTCCAGACCCATGACTTCTGTGACGCACATGATGCGACGCGAGCCATCTCGCAAACGAGATGCCTGCACAACAACATCGACAGAACCGACAATCATCTCGCGAATGGTTTTGGCTGGCAGACTAAAGCCGCCCATCGTAATCATCGATTCAACCCGGGACAGCGCTTCGCGCGGACTGTTGGCGTGCAATGTGCCCATCGAGCCATCGTGGCCTGTGTTCATCGCTTGCAAAAGGTCAAACGCTTCCGGGCCACGAACCTCGCCCACAATGATCCGTTCCGGACGCATACGCAGACAGTTTTTGACCAGATCACGCATCGAAATTTCACCAGAGCCCTCAATATTTGGAGGGCGGGTTTCGAGACGCACAACGTGTGGCTGTTGCAATTGAAGCTCAGCGGAGTCTTCGCAAGTAATCACGCGCTCGCCAGGCTCGATGAACCCGGTCAGACAGTTGAGCAACGTCGTCTTACCAGAACCGGTACCCCCGGAGATCAGGATATTACAACGCGCATGACCAACAATGCGCAGGATTTCAGCGCCGGCCTCTGAGATCGACTTGAAGTTCACCAGGTCCTGAAGCTTGAGCTTGTCCTTTTTAAACTTACGAATTGTCAGTGCGGGGCCGTCAATAGAAAGAGGCGGCGCAATGACGTTGACACGAGACCCATCAAGCAGACGCGCGTCACAAATCGGACTGGAATCATCAACGCGGCGGCCAACCTGGCTGACGATACGCTGACAGATATTCATCAGCTGGG
>CAYGUD010000013.1:0-5762 GCA_964352865.1 uncultured Hyphomonas sp. | reverse complement strand
CGGCGATGTCATCTCGGGCCAGCAAGGGTTCGAGCGGACCATAACCGAGCACGTCATTACAAATGTCATCGAGCAGATGTTCTTGCTCGGAGATCGACATCACAACGTTTTTGATGGCAATGATTTCAACGACAATATCGCGAATTTCTTCACGCGCGCTTTCTTGATCGAGTTGCGCAAGCTGTCCGAGATCAATCGTATCGATCAGCGCATTGAAGATCGTCGTCTTGGTAGCGTAATACTCTTCGGAGCGGTCCGTGACCTGGGTCACTTTCTCTTCGTGCTCGGCGACTGGCGGCGGCTTCAGCGCCGCAGGCTTCTTAGGCTGATCTTTGGGTGCAGCTGCGGGCTTCGGCGCTTTCGCGACGGGCTTTGCAACCGGTGGTTTTGGCGCTGCAGGAATGGCAGCTTTGACAGCAGGATTTGCTGTCGCCGTTCCGGCAGAACGTTTGCCAAATGCCATATCTTAACCCTCTAATTGGTGCCTATTTACCGAGAAGTTTGTTCAGTAAAGATTTTGATTGCGGGACAATTTCCCGACCGGATATTTGGCTGGCCAGTTGATCAATCGCGAGCGAAGGCGCCGCGGAAGAATCTGTTTCAGAAATCATCTGACCATTGTTCGATGCCGTACCAAAAAGCTGCGGATCAAAATTCAGAACCACAGATGGCTCGACTTCGATGGCGGCGGCAAAATCTTTGGTCGGAATTTCCGGCCGCTTGGGCACGCCCATCATGTTCACGACCAGCTTGGGCGGCGCATCATTTGGACGCTGAGCTTTAAGCTCATCGATCATGTTCTTACCATTGCGCAGGGATGCCAGGTCCGGCTGACAGACGAGAATAACCTCATCTGAACTGAGCAATGTCTGATAGGTCCACTCTGACCAGGTGTGCGGAATATCCAGCACCACATACGGCATGACGCGGCGTACCGTGTCGATAATCGTCGTGTAGGATTCCGTCGGAATGTCCAGAATTTGAGACACCGAAGCCGGCGCCGTGAAAAGAGATAACCGATCAGTGACTTTTGAGAGCAGCTTGGAAACAACCGCATCATCCACCCGCTCTGGTGCCAGAAGCGCATCAGCGACGGTTTGCTGGTTCTCGTGATTGAAATCCAGCGCTGTCGTTCCGAAAGACAAATCGAGATCAATCAGCGCTGTATTGACTTCGGCACTTTCAGACAACGCCCACGCGAGATTGTGCGCGATTGTCGACGCGCCGACGCCGCCTTTGGCCCCAATCACAGAAATTGATTTTCCAACAAATGGCGCGTCCGGATCGGCGAAGAGCTGGCTGATGGACCGCACCACTTGAACCGGAGCGATTGGCGGCACGAGATATTCGCTCACGCCGCGCGCCATGAGCTGGCGGTAGAGACCGATATCGTTCGTATTGCCGATCACCATGACCTGCACGCCCTCGTCGCAATGCGAGGCGAGCTCATCAATTTGCGCAATCATCGTCGCGTTAGGCGCTGATGATTCCAGAATGAGCAGGTTCGGAGTTGGGTTTTCGACCAGATAGGCAATCGCGGCTTCCAGGCCACCTGTCTGGGTCTGGACATTGGCTTGCTGCATGCGGCGATCATTGGCCACAGCTTCAATCAGTGATGCGGTTCGGTCAGTCTCGCAGAACGCCATTGCGGCAATCGCAGGAATAGCCCGATAACCGCCCTCATCACTGTCAGTAATCGTGATTGGCGCGTCGTCCGCGTCTTCTGCACCGGGATCAAAATCATCCAGGTCCTTCATCGGAGCGTCGAGGTTGACTGTATCCAGCTCATCTACTGTCTCGGAGGCTTCATCCAGGACAGTTGCCAAAGCAGAATCAAAATCGTCTTCGAACTCCATATCGAAATCGTCTTCAAAAAGAGCACTCTCGTTCGACATTCTACTTCACTCCTTGCGCGTCTTTGCAGACCTAGTTCACGGCATTTGAAATTGCAGTCGACTCGCCTTCGCCGCGCGCCGATGGGGTTGGTTGACCTTGCAGCCAGAGATCAAGCTGGAATTGCTGACGGGCCACGTAGCCCTCAGTCAACTCACGCTCGCCCAGCAAGTCTGCAGGTTCTGCGATCATTGCCGCTATATTTGTCCGTACCGCGCAGCCATGAGTCGGCAGCTCATTGTTCGAGGTGGCATTCGCCATGTCGATATCAGCCAGCGACGGGCAATCCGGCGCGACAGTCTTGTACGTGTTGAACGCCATCACAACCGGGGTTTGCGACCGCCTGTCTGCGTTATAAGCCGCACCGAGGATGCGCTCATAATTGATCCCAGCTTCCCAGGCAAATTCTCGAATCTCGGCAACCGCGCCAACCGCCAATTGCGGGTTCTGTGCGCTTTTCGGCATTGAGATGACCAATGGTCCGTGACCGACATCCGCATATTTGTCGAGGAAGGAGCGCACTTTCATGACTTCAGAGATCCGCAGCTGTGTGTCGCGTGAATCCAGGCTCACTTCGAGATATTCTTTATGTTGTTTGACCCCAATTTTGTGGCGATCCAGCGGCGTTCCATAGAAGTTCTCAATCGGCACCTTGCCGGACCCAGAACCAGATTGGCAGCCAGAAAGAACCATCAGGCTTCCAGCAACAGCGCTCAGTAGAATTGTCTTTGCTTGCATCATGGCCGCACCTATTCCTCTATAAATCCGACGGGAGCGGTATAGTTGTCAGTCGACAATCCTTCACCAGCGTCCGCATACTGAGCATTGAGTTTTCCGAAGAAGATCGTCTTGGAATCCGAGGCATTTACAAAGCCATCAGCCGGCGTCTTCAATTCGTCTTTCTTGGCCGGATCAACCAGATATGGCGTGATGATCACAACCATTTCGGTTTCCTGGTTCTCAAAATCACGCGACTGGAACAGAGACCCCAGGATCGGTAGTTTCTTGATCCCAGGCAGTTGATCAATCGTCTGGCGTGAGCGCGATTGAATGAGCCCCGCGAGCATAGTCGACCCCCCAGATGGAAGCTCGACAACACTTTCGGCGCGGCGCACAACAAGTGCCGGAATGGTCAGACCGGGTACGGATACAAGTTGACCATCCGCACCGACAGAGAAACCGGATGCGCCCTGGAAAGCGCCCTGATTAGACAGCTCGGAAATCTCTGTTGAAATTTTCAGAGAAATTCTGCCTTCAGACAAAACCATCGGTGTGAAGGCAAGGCCAACACCATATGGTTTGAACTCAACAGTGACACCGTCATCGTCGGTCCCAACCGGAACTGGAAATTCACCACCGGCAAGGAAATTTGCACTCTCGCCAGAGACCGCCATGATGTTAGGTTCTGCAAGCGTACGCACGACGCCGACACGCTCAAGCGCGTCAATCGCAATTGAGGCATTCGTCTTCGTGCCGTCATTAAACCCGAGATTTACGCCAAGGCCGCCAAGCGAAGCGCCCTGTATGCCGAACGTATTCGTCGAGGTTAAAGTGAGCGGGTTCGTATATGGCCCGGCGGCTGCCAGAAATGTTTCGCCAGTATTGGTGGGCACGCCAAACCCGACATCCTGAAACAAGGTTTGTTCAACAACCCCTTCCAGATCGCCAAAATTGGTCGTGCCGCCCAAGTTGATCCCGAGCTGTTTGATCACCGTGCGCTGCATTTCAACAATGCGCACTTCCATCATGACCTGATCTTTGGCCCGAATGGACATCATGTTGATAGCGCCATCGGTCCCCGCCGGAAGATAGGCGTTTACCAGGCGCATGACTTGATCAGACTGCAGCAAATTGTCGACAATGCCCGTGACGATCAGGTTTTCATTGGCGCCTTCGACTGTGACGCGAGCGCCCGGAACATAGCGCTTGATCATATCATTTATCGCGACAGTATCTGCCGCGACGGAGATTTCGAGATTAAGCAGCGGACGTCCGGTATTATCGAAGATGAAGGCGTTGGTTTGTCCAGCGGCAACGCCGCGGAAAATAATGCGATTGGCGGTTTGAACCGTCGCGTCGGCGATTTCAGGATTTGTGATAATCACATCCGCTGCGGACCGATCAAGATCAACAATAATCGACTTGTTCACACCGAGCTTAAGATTGCGGGTAACGCCTGTTTCACCGGCCTCTAATGTACTGACACCCATCGGGTTTTCAGACAAACTGGTCTGCGAAAACGCCGCAACTGGCACCAGGCTTAGTCCGAGCGCGAGTGTTGAAGCTTGTATAGTTTGCTGCAAGAGTTTCATCTAGCTGCCTCCGGCCTCAACTTGGTTGCTGCGGTAAATCATGACTTTACGCCCCCCCGACTCGAGATCGTTTATGAGCAGGCGATTGGCCAGTGCTTCACCCTCATTGAAGCCCGCATCAGCCGCGCTTCTCAGGGTCAACGACAGCGAGCCAGAGCGCGCCGAATTGGCCAGAAGCTCAGCCTGAATTTGCGACACTTCCATTGTCGCCGTCGATCCAGTGAGGGTCGGAATGCCATCAACGTCGCCAAACGTCTGGTCGATCGCGATGACCCGGGTATTTTCCATGATGGTCTCAGTGATCAATTGTGGCGGCAAATCGGCGTCGCCAGCAAACTCGACCAGTTGTGTAAGAATAATGTCGACCCGGTCGTCCGGCAGAATGAATCCCGCCGACGCCGATTCGGGTGAAATCTCGATCGTCATAGCGCGCTTGCCCTGGCTGAGCAGCGCCGCCATAAAGCCGGTCTCACCTTTTTGAACGATCTTTTGCGGCATGACCGGCTCATCGGCATACATTGCCGAGCGCACGACACTGCCTGTCAGGATTTCCATCGCATCCGGCGCAATTTCTTGGGTATAATAGGCCGGGTTGATGGTTGAGTCCGGCCAGTTCGCCCATTTGAATTCGTCCGGGGTCAAGAGCGTACCGACGCGCAAGTCGGTTTTCGCGACGAGGACTTTTTGCTGAGAGACTTCGACCTCGACAATTCTTTCAACGGTCTGGGTCGGGCCGCTAACAACCGCAGGTTGCTGGTTCGCCAGACCCCGCACGAGGAACGCTGCCATGACCGCTGCGACAAGCGCGACAGCCAGGATAATAAGCCGCATAGGTGACATGAGGGCGCCTTCTCTTTTTACCCAGCCCCCTGCAAATCGAGGGGCCTCTGGACAGAATATTTCACGCCGAAGCTAAAGCATGGTTAACTCAGACGTTGGATTTGACTTAAGAATTCAGCAAGGAATGGAGACGCTGGCGCAGCGAATACAGCGCCTGCAGCAATCGCGACTCCATACGGAACGCCTTTGCGGTCTTCAAATGTGGCGACCCCAAATCCAGGCGTCACACCCGCGGGCATCATCGCGCGCATTATAATGACGAGAATTGTCAGCACGCCACCCGCAAGCGCGGTTACAACCAGAAATGGTGCAACCCCTGCGGGTCCGACCCATAAAAGGGCGGCCGGAATGAATTTGGCATCACCGCCGCCGTACACGCCGAGGAAAAATAGAGCAACCGAGACAATAAACGCGATGGCACCCACCAATGCGTGCCACCCGATCGTTTCCCAACCTGGCGCGGCAACAATCGCAGCCGGAATGAACAGAAAGGCGAGCCAGCCATTCAACCAGTTTGGTATTGTCAGCGTCTCAATATCTATCAGGGCAGCAAAAAGACAAAGCGCGAAGAAACTTATCGCAAACAGGGACAGGATCATGGTTCAAGCCTTCAACAGTCGGTAATTTCGATTGGGTCTAATGCAAATGCTTTAAGGATCACTTGATGCCAGACAGAAAGAAGCCGCTGGGCGAACCCAGCGGCTTCCAAGCCTAAAC
>CAYGUD010000012.1:15701-17960 GCA_964352865.1 uncultured Hyphomonas sp. | reverse complement strand
GCATTGCAAACAAGTTCGCTGCGGCTTCGGTGAGATCGCCTGTTGGCGATAAGTTCAGGGTCGCGTCCCTGGGCCCAAACCCGAGATAGGCTTCACCGGGCTTCGCGGCCTCAGCGTTCAAGCGAAGGCGGGCGTCTGGGGCATAATGGCGGAGTAGCTGCCCAGGCGATTGCGGCGCGTCGGGATTGAGCGCAGGACGGACCAAGCCTGGCCAGGTGCGTTCGATTTCAGATGCTGAAAGACTGCCAGGGCGAAGCAAAGCCGGGGCATCACCGCGGGCATCTATGATGGTGGACTCGACCCCGGAAGAACATGCGCCCCCATCCAGAATGAGGTCGACTTTCCCGGCCATATCCTGCGCCACGTGTTCAGCCCGTGTTGGACTGATCTGTCCGCTGGGATTGGCCGATGGTGCCACGAGTGGAGCACCAAAGCGCGCCAACAAGTCTTGCGCGACAGGGTGGGCAGGCATGCGCAGCGCGATACTGTTCAGGCCGGCGCGCGCGAGGTCTGAAACAGTTCCGGTCTCTGCGATGTCCACGACCAGAGTCAGCGGCCCCGGCCAGAACGCGTCTGCGAGCAAAAGTGCGTCCTTGCTGAACCGTCCTTCGCGCTGGGCCATTTCGAGCGACACGACATGCGCGATCAGTGGATTGAAACTTGGTCGACCTTTTGCGGCATAAATCCGCGCTACGGCTTGGCCGTCTGCGGCATTCGCGGCGAGGCCATAGACTGTTTCCGTCGGCATCGCGACCAGTCCGCCGCGACGCAGAATGTCAGCAGCGCGTGCGATTGTCTCCGGCGTCGGCGTATGAATTGCGGCGGTCATCCGGCGCTCTTATGAGGGCGCAGGCTAAACCGCAACGCCAAACAGCCGTCCGACCAATGCTGTCAGCGCCATTGCACCCATCCCCCAAAACACAATCCTGGCAACAGCGCGGCCGGTCGGGGCACCGCCTGCTCGGGCTGAAAGGACGCCCAGGAGGGCGAGGCCAAGAAGTGAAGCGCCCGCAATGGCGATGGCGATATTTTCTTTCGGCGCGATCAGGGCAACGCTGATCGGCAGGGTCGCGCCCACCGCAAAACTAATTGCGGATGACCAGGCCGCTTGCAAAGGGCGGGCTTTTGAAAGATCGGATATTCCAAGTTCATCGCGGGCATGTGCCTCCAGCGCGCCAGCTTTCATCAGCTCTTGCGCGACTTGCCGTGCTAATTCACCAGAGAGACCGCGCTCGACATAAATCTCCGTCAACTCCAGCAATTCGCCTTCCGGATCGTCCCGCAGCGCTTTGCGCTCGGTCTCCAGATCGGCGCGCTCGGTGTCGGACTGAGAGCTGACCGAGACATACTCGCCCGCTGCCATTGAAAGCGCCCCGGCCGCCAGAGCCGCGATCCCGGCGAGCAGGATATCATTGAACGTCGCCGCCGCTGCTGCCACACCGATCATCAGACTGGCTGTTGAAAGGATGCCATCATTAGCGCCGAGGACGGCAGCGCGCAGCCAGCCCGTGCGTTGGATATAGTGGTGTTCTTCATCCGCGATGGTAACCGTCATCAGCTTTCCTTCTTCGCCATCAGTTTGCGCCAAACGCCGCCCGGAAACAAGTTGACCGATTGATGCGCTAGTCGTTGCGCGAGGCTTCCACCACGACATCGACTGTGACGTCTTCGGCGACCCAGTCGGCATTCGGGTCAGAACTCTGGCCGAGGTCGAGGGCTTTGCGCTGGAACACGGCCTGACCAGTCATGTTTGCCACGTCACCCTCAATCTCCAGTGAGAACGGGAAGTCTGCGTCGACGGTCAGACCCTTCAGCGTCAGGCGGGCGGTGGATGTATACCGGCCATCCCCGGCAGCGGATATGTCGAGGATTTCAACACTGGCTGTCGGGAAGGCTGCGGTATTGAACCATTCAGGCGAGGGCAGGCTGTCTGTATAGAGTTTCTGACTGGCCTCGGCACTGGTCGTAGAGATGGTGACGCGCACGTCGCTGGTGCCGGGATTGTCCGGATCGAACTGGATGGCCGCATCCCAGTTGGAAAAAGTTCCGGAATAGATGTTGCCATCATGGGTGCCCGAGAACTGGATAGACGAAGCGTCTGGAATGACGGTCCAATTTGGCTCAAAAGCGGCGTCAACGGAAACCGTCTGGCCGGATCCGCTTAACACTGAGAGCACAGGCGATGCGCCCGCCACGACAACGAGTACAGCCAGCGCGCTAGCAAATGCCGTCACAGCGCCGCGGCCCGGTGCGGCAGGC
>CAYGUD010000012.1:13250-15691 GCA_964352865.1 uncultured Hyphomonas sp. | reverse complement strand
GCCGAAGAGGCCAGGAATCATCCGTTTCAGAACGCCCTCTTCGGCACTGAATTCATGCTTGATCGCGCCGGCGACATGCAAAGCGAGCAGCGCCAAAACCACCCAGGCAAGTTTTGAATGGATGAAATTGACCGTGCCACTTGCGGCTTCGGTTTTCAGACCTTCAACAAACGGAACATCTGGCCAGCTGATGATGCCATAAAGAACCGTCGGCACATCAAGTTTGACGCTCACCGAACTATATAGCCAACCCGTCAGTGGCAGCGCGATCATCAGACCGTAAAAACCGATATGGACGAGATGGCTGGCCGTTTTCTCCAGGCCGTTCATCTCTTCGGGCAAAGCTGGCGGGCGATTCATTACGCGCCAGATAATTCGCGCCACCGTGAGCAACAGGATCGTGATGCCAATCGATTTGTGCATTTGATACAGGAAATACTGTCCCGGCGCGCCGTCAGGCAGGTCGCCCATATACCAGCCGCCCAGAATCATTCCGACAATGGCAATCGCGATCAGCCAGTGCAGCGTGATCGCGACACTGGTATATCGCTCAGATGACGCGCTCATGCTTATTCGTCCTGTAGGAATTCGCCTGAGAATTCGACTGAGACCTCATCCGTAATGCTCGGAATGTAAGCCGCCATGCCGAAATCTGATCGTTGGACGGTTGTGCTCGCGGTGAAGCCGATCACATCCCGCTCACCAAACCAGGGCGGGTTTGCGACCCCGCCATAAGACACATCAAGCGTCACCGGCTTGGTCACACCAAGCAGGGTCAGGTCACCCGTTACTGTGCCGCTCAGGTCGCCCGTTTTTGCAACCGCTGTGGAGACAAAAGTGATTTCTGGAAACGCATCGGCGTTCAGCCATTTGGCATCGCGTGACACGTCTTCATTCCAGCTTTCCCATTGGCTGTCGGCATGCCCGGCTTTGTAGTCGCCTGGATAATTGGTTTCGACGGCCAGGGGATTGATTGTAAATGACACGCTGGAAGTTTCCGGTGCAGCGGGATCGAAGACCAGGTCTGCGTCAAAATCAGTGAAGCTGATCCGATACTGTGAGATGCCGCCATTATGACCGACTTTGACGGTCATGAACGCGTGGTTCTTTTCCAGCGAGTAAGTCCCGGCAGCGACATCAGCCAGCAAAGGGTGCAAGTCGCCGGTCGCGACAGCTGTTTCTGCTGCATCTTGGGGTGTGGCTGCATGTTCTGAGGTCGGTGCGTCTGATGCCCCGCCGCAAGCGGCCAGCGCGAGAGCACTGACACCGCCAATAATGAGTGTCTTGATCGTCATAATATTCAAATCCTCTTGCGTCTCAGCGCTTTGCTTATTCTTCGGCCTGGAGGAATTCACCAGAAAATTCGATGACGACGTCATCTGAAATGATACCGCTGAGTGCGGTGCTGCCGAAATCGGAGCGGGTGATGGTTGTCGATGCCGTGAAGCCAATGACATCGCGCTGGCCGAACCAGGGTGGATTCGCAACGCCGCCATAAGACACGTCCAGTGTTACCGGCTTGGTGACCCCGAGGAATGTCAGGTCGCCTGTAACGGTTCCGGAAAAGTCACCGGTCTGCTCAACCGAAGTAGAGGCAAAGCTGATGGTCGGGAACTCGCCAGCATTCATAAAGCGCGCATCTGTCGCCAATTCAGCTTCCCAATCGACTTTTTTTGCCGGATCCGGGTAATTTGTGTTCAGGGCCGTTGGATTAATCGTCACCGAAAGCTGCGAGTTTGCGGGTGTTTGAGCGTCGAAAACCAGGTCCGCATCAAAGTCCGTAAAGTTCACAGTATAGCCTGAAATGCCATTGTGCGTGACCGTCCAGGTCAGAAAAGCATGTGTCTTTTCAAGCTCGTACAGGCCTGACGCGACGCCTTCCAGAGTTGGTTCTGCGTGAGCGGGAAGGGTGATGGCCAATAGGCTGGCGGCGATTGCGAGTGTGCGCATGGGAGGCTCCTTTGCGTGAATCATGTTTAGTGCGCCAAAAGGTAGCGTGGGATTTCTTCTTGGCCAGTCACGTTATAAGGAAACAAGCAATATAACTCTTATGCTGGAGCCGCATGATCCATGGCGTACACCCCACCTGTTACAGATATCGCCTTCGCTTTGTCCAAACTCGCTGGTCTGACAAAATTCGAAGGCCATCCGGCATTTGAGAATTATGACCCGGATCTGATCGATCCGATTCTCGACGAAGCTGGCAAACTGGCGCGCGATGTTCTAGCGCCATTAAACCAGTCCGGGGACAAGGCCGGGGCGCAACTGACGGCGGATGGCGTCAAGTCTGCCCCCGGCTTTGCCGAGGCTTATGCGGCGTTTCGCGATGGCGGCTGGATGGGACTGTCCGCGCCCGAAAAGTGGGGCGGGCAGGGTTTGCCGAAAGTGCTCGGCCTGGCCGTGATGGAGGAGATCATCCAGATCGACGGCGTCATCAAGAA
>CAYGUD010000012.1:0-13240 GCA_964352865.1 uncultured Hyphomonas sp. | reverse complement strand
GCATTTGCCTTGTGTCCGATGCTGAGCTTTGGCGCGATTGAAGCGCTGCTCGCGCACGGGACAGACGAACAGCAAGCGATGTATTTGCCGAAACTGGTGAGCGCCGAATGGACCGGGACCATGAACCTGACAGAGCCGCAAGCTGGGTCTGATGTCGGGGCGTTGAAAACCAAGGCGATTCCCAACGGCGATGGTTCATATGCCATTTCCGGCCAGAAGATTTACATCACCTGGGGCGACCATGACGTTGCTGAGAATATTATCCATCTGGTTCTGGCACGGGTGCCAGATGCGCCGGCGGGGTCGCGCGGCGTGTCTCTGTTCATTGTGCCGAAACGCGAAGTCGGCCCCGATGGCAGTCTCGGCGAGAATAATGGCGTCAAATGTATTGGCCTCGAAGAGAAAGTCGGCATTCACGCCTCACCGACTTGCGTTATGGAATATGACGGCGCCAAAGGCTGGCTGATCGGCGAGGAAAATAAAGGCCTTGCTTGCATGTTCACAATGATGAATTCGGCCCGGCTGAATGTCGGCCTTGAAGGGGTCGGGGTTGGCGAAGCGGCCTGGCAGACCGCGTTCGAGTATGCCCAGGAACGTAAACAGGGCAAAGCCGAAGGCGTCACCGGCGCGGCGCCAATTCTGCACCATGCGGATGTCCGCCGAATGCTGACCACGATGCGTGCTAAAGTCATGGCCGCACGCTCGATCTGTTATGCCTGCGGTGTTGCGGCAGATATGGCTGAAGTCGGCGAAACCGAAGAGATTCGTGAGCAAGCCAAACTGCGCGAGGAATTGCTGACCCCAATCGCGAAGGCCTGGTCGACGGATATGGGCGTCGACGTCGCGAGCCTCGGCGTGCAAGTTCATGGTGGCATGGGTTTTATGAATGAGACCTTGGCGGCGCAGCTCTACCGCGATGCCCGGATCGCGCCGATTTATGAAGGCACGAATGGCATTCAGGCCATCGATCTGGCTGGGCGGAAGCTGTCTATGGCAGGCGGCGCGGCGATGGATTCGATGCTGGCGGATGTCGAGCAGACCGCCCGTGATGCGCGCGACACCAATGATCCGAACCTGGTGCAAGTTGCCGATCGCCTGGTCGAAGCGAATAAAGCGCTTTCTGAAGCGACAGAGTGGATGAAACGGATGATGAAAGAAGACCGCGATGTCGCGCTGGCTGGGGCAACCGCCTATCTGGCGCTGGCTGGCGATGTGATCGGCGGGCATTTCCTGACCAAGGGCGCCGTTGAAGCGCGGGCTGAATCGGGCCCGATCCGTGGCCGGATGACGGCGCTGGCCGGTTTCTATGCCGAAACCTCGCTCGCCGCAGCGCCCGGCACGATTGCGAGTATCACCCAAGGTGGTCAAGCCATGCTGGCTGAAAGCGAAGCCCTGTTTGGGATTGAATAGGTCTGCGATGTTGGCGTGACCGGGGCGGCGTTTGCCGGGCGCGTTTGCGCAAACAATCGGTCCCTTATTGGAAACTATGCGCAATTACCCGGTTGAAGGCGGCCATGAAATCGTTCTAGGTCCAAAAGATGCTGTTTATTAACCTGATGTCGCGAGAATTGTTCGCGAATGTCCCGTGGCGCTGTCTTTGCGCGGGTTAATACACGAAACGGGCTCTACTCCCCAGAAAACGAGAAATGCATGCAAGACGTTCAAACAGGTGTTCAAAACAATCGCGGTGTGTTTCGTTTTCAAGAAGACCGACTCCCAGTGATTATCATCGCCGCCTTGTTCCTGGTTGATGTCCTGGTATTTGCTTTTGTCGCCTCGTGGCCTCTCGTCCTGGCCTGGGCCGCGCTCAGTGTGCCGGCCAAGGTTTGCATTTCGTCGTGGAACCATCATCACCAACATGTGCCATTTTTTCGGTCATCAGCACTGAACCGGATGATGGAAGTGGTGTTCGGATTGCAAACCGGCGCCGTCGCCAATGTCTGGGTCCTGCATCACAATTTCGGGCACCATGACAATTACATGGATCAAACCAAGGATGAGTCCGCCTGGCGCGCGCCGGATGGACGGATCATGTCAAACCACGAGTATACGTTCAAACTGGCCATGACGGGTTATTATTGCGCGTTCAAGAATGGCAAGGCCCATCCGCGTATCCGGCAAGTCTTTGCCGCGATGACTGTGTTACATGTCGCGCTGGTCGCAGGCCTGATTTTCATCAATCCATTCAGTGCTATAGCGATCTTTGTTATCCCAATGCTGATCGCGTTCGTGATCACTTGCCGTCATACTTATGACCACCATGCCGGATGCTCAGAAGACGATGAATATGCCGCGTCGAACAATATCACGCATCGTTGGTACAATATTTTGACCGGCAATCTTGGCTATCACACCGCGCATCATTTGCGCCCCGGCCTGCACTGGTCGAAACTGCCAGCATTCCATGCCCGTATTGCCGACAAGATCCCGGCCGAAAATTATCGCGGCCCGGGCCTGCCAATGGCTTTGCTCCCGGCATAGATCCACGAAAAATCCAGTTGCGCCTCGCGCGGCCTACCAGCGGGTGATCCTGGTTGAGAGGTCATGGCGCATACGCTCCTGCGGATTGTCAGTCGCCGTGCCAAGATAGAAATATCCGGCAATACGTTCGTGCTCCTTCAAGCCGAGTAAGGCATCGATGCCGGGGCTGAAGGCAATCCACTCGGTCAGCCAACACCCGGCCCAGCCGCTGGCATTTGCTGCCAGAAGCAAGTTCTGACAGACCGCGCCGCATGATAATTCCTGCTCCCAGACCGGCGTCTTGTGCGTCACATTGGGCGATGAGATGACAGCGATCACCACAGGTGCGCGTGTGAAATAGCAGGCTGTGTCGGCCAGCATTGTCTCTGTCGCGCCTGGATCTTCCTGTTTTTGAATTTCGACGGCGCGCTCATTGAACGCGCTACGCCGGTCGCCTTCGAAGACAAGGAAACGCCACGGCGCTAATCTCCGGTGATCCGGAACCCGGGTCGCGACCGTAAGAAGGTCATTGAGCTGTTCAGCTCTCGGGCCGGGTTCAGTCAGGCAGCGCTTGCTGATGGAGCGGCGCAGCGCCAGCAATGTGCGAGCCTCTTCGCTCGGAAGGGCCGGCAGCATCGGGGTGCCAAGCGGCGGCGATTTCGGGAAAAGACCTGTCATGCCATGCACTTAGGCGCTGGCGCAGCAAATACCAGAAAGATATTTTAGTGAACGGTGTTTACTTTTTGAACGCGCGAACTATTTCTGGTGCAAAGGGTCCATAAGATGACTGTCACTGTTTCCTCCCCGGCGGAACGTCGCCGAAACAAAATACGCGCCCGCATCCTGACGGCGGCGGAGCGCGTATTTGCACAAGAAGGGGCTGAAGGCCTCTCAATCCGGCGCCTGGCCGAGAATATCGATTACTCGCCAGCCGCGATCTACAAATATTTCAATTCCAAGGACGAACTGGTTGATGAGCTCAAAGAGACATTTTTCGAGCTGATCCTCAAAAACGTGAATCGTATCGCCGATACAGGCACCCCCTTCGCAGAACGGGCGCGCGATTGTGTGGCGACTTATGTGCGGATCGCAGCGGAGAAACCGCATCACTATGCTGCGGCATTTGCTGGTGAGTCCGTTACGGTTGCGCCGGTCGACGGCGAACCCGGATTTGATTTGTCGAAAAAGGGACAGGCGTTCAACGTGTTGAGCGGAATGATTGCCGAAGGCGTTGAACTTGGCGCGTTTCGCCGCGATGTCGAGCCGACCCTGGCGGCGAAATCAGTTTGGGCTTCCATGCATGGTCTGGCCATGATGATTGCCCATATTCCGAGCTTTCCCGCGCTAAAGCCTAATCAACCGAGCCTTGCACAAGACGAGTTTATTATGTTTCACGCGGATCAATTGATCCGCGGATTGGAGGCACACCATGAGTGAGCACACCGAAAACTATGCGCTGCCTGAGCGCGGCGCGCGACCGACTTTCTGGAAAGGACTGATCTTTCTCATTGTCCTCGCCGCTGTGCTCGCCGTGCTTGGCATATTTGTGTTGCAGAACCGCTCTGCAGAAGGACCATTGGTGCCCGCTGAACGCCCGATTCCGATATCCGTTGAAACGCTTCGGGTTGATCTTGGATCGACGTTCAAAGCCGAAGAAAAATTCACCGGCATCGTTTCGCCGCGCCGCACCAGTCAACTTGGCTTTGCTGGCGGAGGGCGCATCGCGGCAATCCGTGTTGATGTCGGCGACCGGGTCGAACAAGGTGAGACGCTGGCAATCCTCGACACAAGAAGCCTGCAGGCGCAACTGACCTCGGCGCGGGCGATCGTGGCGGAAGCGGAAGCTGGTCTGGCGCTGGCTCAAACCACTGTCGATCGCCAAATCGCGTTGCTTGAAAAAGGTCATGTCTCAAGCCAGCGGGTCGACGAAGCCCGGGCGCAAGCCAATACGGCTTATGCTCGGATCGACGCCGCGAAAGCCAATGCTGACGCCTTGCGCGTTCAAATCGATCTGGCCCGGATCAAAGCACCGTTCGCGGGTACGGTGACGGCGCGCATGGCGGATGAAGGCGCGATCGCAAATCCTGGAGCGCCGCTCTTCGAACTGGTCGAGGCGAATGTCCTGGAAGCGCGGATTGGTCTGACAGCGGTGCTCGCTGACACGCTGGTGATTGGCGATCCTTATGATTTGATCTCGGATCAAGGCCTGGTCCCGGCCACTTTGCGATCAATGACCGGTGTCATTGATGCCAGCAATCGCACTGTCACAACGCTGTTTGATATTACCGATCCGAACAGCGTCTCCGCAGGCGCCGTGGTGCGCCTCGGTATGGAGCGTGAGATCAATGAATCGGGCCTTTGGTTGCCCGTTTCAGCTTTGACCGAAGCCGATCGCGGTCTGTGGTCCATCTATATCGCCCGCCGCGATGGCAGCGATTGGGTGGCGGAACCAGGCATTGTCGAGATTGTGCACCAGGATGGCGAACGGATCTATGTTCGCGGCGCGGTGCGCGATGGTGACCGGGTGATCATTGATGGCTTGCAGCGAATCACACCCGGACAACCCGTGACTCCGGTCGAGGTCAGTTCGGCTGGTCTGGTGCCTGGAAACGGATAGATCCGATGACAACGCTTTTTTTCCGCTTACCGCGGCTGACCATTCTGACGGTCATTGTCGTTCTGATCAGCGGCTTCTTTGCGATCCTGACGCTGGGCCGCCAGGAAGACCCAACCCTGGTTGAACGCTTTGGTTTTGTCCTAACGACTCTGCCGGGTGCGGACGCAGAACGGATTGAAGCAACAGTTACCGAGCCGCTCGAAAGACGGCTCATGGAGCTGCCGGAAGTCAATGAGCTGTCAGCGGTCTCGCGCGCCAGTACGTCACAAATTTCGATCGAGATTGCCGAAGACCTGAACGCGACCGAAGTCGATAATGCCTGGACATTGATACGGCAGCAGGTTCAGTTGGCGGAAGCCGATTTGCCATCCGGCACGACCAAGCCGTTCGTGCGCCGGGTCTATGTCGGTGCCGCAACAATGACGGTCGCGCTGACCTGGGAAGGTGAGGGTGATCCTCAGCTCGCCGTCATGGCGCGGCTGGCGGAAGGCCTCGAAGACCGGTTCCGCGGCTTGGCGGCGACCGAAGAAACGGAAATCATGGGACTTCCAAGAGAGGAAGTCCGCGTCGTGGCTGATCCTGCGGCGCTCGCCGCAGCCGGTCTATCGATGAATGATGCGGCGCGCTTGATCGCTGCCTCAGACTCCAAAGCCCCGGCTGGCGAGGTGCGCGGCAATCGCAGCAATATCGGCCTCGAGATTGGCGGTGAATTTGATGGCGTGGCCCGGATTCGTTCGATCCCGTTGACTCAGGCCCAAAACGGAATGGCGCTGCGTGTTGGCGATATCGCTGATGTCGTCAAGGGTATCGAAAACCCACCGACAAAGCTGGCCTTCAGCAATGGCAAACGTGCGGTTTTTGTAACCGCCTATATTCAGTCCAATCAAAGGGTCGACCTGTGGGCGCAATCGGCGCGCGATATGGTCGATGAGTTTGCGGTCAATGTGCCGTCCGACATTTCAGTTGTACCGATATTCGACCAGAGCGAGTATACTGAGTCCCGATTGAATGGCCTGGCGATAAATCTGGCTATTTCAGCTTTGCTCGTATTCTCGGTGCTGTTCTTTGTCATGGGATGGCGGGCTGCAATCGTGGTCGGAACGGCGTTGCCGCTGACCGTCGCATTGGTCCTGACGCTGTTCAAATTCTTCAATTACCCTCTGCATCAGATGTCGGTTACGGGGCTGGTCATCTCGCTCGGGCTGCTGATCGACAACGCGATTGTGGTGGTTGATGAGTATGAGCAGGAACGCATCCACGGACGCTCGGTCTTGGATGCGATTGATCATTCCCTGAAGAAACTGGCCGGGCCGCTCTTCGCATCAACCCTGACCACGGTGCTGGCATTCGCGCCAATTGCCTTCATGCCTGGCGCCGCTGGTGAGTTTATCGGCATGATAGGTCTGTCCGTCATGCTTTCCGTGATCATGTCTTTCGTGGTCGCGATGACGGTTATCCCGGCCCTCGCCGGTATGTTGGATCGCCCGCCTGTACAGGGTGAACGCACCTGGTTCTGGCGCGATGGCATCAAGTTCAGCTGGCTGACAGACGGCTATCGCTGGAGCATTGAACGCGTGCTCCGTAATCCGCTTCTCGGCCTGATGATCGGCGTGTTACCGGTCGCCGCGGGATTCTATCTTGGCGGGCAATTGCCCAATCAATTCTTCCCTCAAACTGAGCGAGACCAATTCCAGATTGATATCTCGCTCAACCCGAGCGCAACAATATATGAAGCCCGCGATATTGTGCAGGAAGTGAATACGTTCCTGCGGGATCTGTATCCGGATATTAAGGGCGTTCATTTCGTTGTCGGTGAGCCAGGGCCGCGCGTCTATTATAACAGTATGAACAATACCGAGGGCGTGGCCGGATATGCCAATGGCTTTGTCCAGCTCGCGAATAATGAAACCACGCGCGTTCTGGTCACTGACGTGCAAGCCACGTTACGGCGTGAATTCCCGCAAGCGCAAATCCTGGCAACGCCATTCGAGCAGGGGCCTCCTGTACCCGCGCCGATCGCGTTTTCCATACGCGGCGATAATCTCGACGTGCTGAATCAGCTTGGCAATCAAGCTCGCCAGGTTCTGGCCCAGACACCTGGTGTCACGTTTACCAGTTCACGTCTGCAAGTCGGCGCCCCGGTGGTCACCCTGCAAGCCGATGAGACCATGACCGCCATGTCCGGCATTCGGCTCACGGGATTGGCCAGCGAGATCCGCGCCGAATTGGAAGGCGTTCCTGCTGGCTCGATCCTCGAAGGGGTCGAGGAAATTCCTGTCCGGGTTATTGCACCGGAAGCGCGCAGAACCGAGCTTGCGGATTTGCGTTCGAAAACGATTGGCAATGCCCGGCCAGGTGGCGGAACGCCGCTATCCGCTCTGGGCCAGCTGACGCTCGAACCTGAAACCGCAACAATTGTTCGCCTCAATGGTAAGCGGATCAATGAAGTCTTCGCTTATGTCGAGCCTTATGCCTTGCCGGCGCCAATCAATGCCGCGTTCAAGGAACAGCTCGACGCGTCGGGCTTTAAGCTGCCGCCAGGTTATGACTGGATTGAAGGCGGTATCTCGAGTGATGGGTCACAGGCAATCTCTAACCTGGCCTCGCTGGCTGTTCCACTCGTTCTGGTCATGCTTGGCGCTGTAGCGCTAGTGTTCAATTCATTCCGCATGGCGTTTCTGGTTATGGGGGTTGGATTCATGGCTATGGGTCTGGCTTTTGGCGGCGTCTGGATGTTCAATTTGCCGCTTGGCTTCAACGCCATTCTAGGCGCCTTGGGCCTGCTTGGAATATCGATCAATGGGACGATCGTCGTTCTGGCTTTGCTGACCGGCAACGAAGCCGCGCGCAATGATGATGTGATTGCGCAACGCGAAGTCGTGGTCGGTGCAACGCGTCACATCGTTGCGACAACCCTGACAACAATGGGCGGTTTTGTACCGATTATTTTGTAAGGCGATGTGTTCTGGATGCCGTTGGCGACCGGGATTGCTGGCGGCGTTGCCGGATCTGCCCTGCTGGCGCTTTACTTCACGCCAGCGGTCTATCGGATCATGACCATGAAACCGCTGCGACGCCTGTTCCGCATGGTGACCGGGCGCGGCTGGCAGCACCCGGCCAGAGTTCCGGCAGAATAAGATCTGAAGTTATAAGCCCGCTATGCCTGGATGCTATGAGACACCCAGGGCGATAATTTCGAACCGCGTCACGCCGCTCGACAAGTATTTTGCGTTATCCTTAAACCCTTTGGTTTTGCCAAAATTCTCCAATCCTTGCGGTGTGTCCCACTCAACGAGCGTAACTTGCCCGGGCGCACCTGCGTCCAGGCTGTGAGACTCAAATTCCGGGTCGAACATTTTGTACATGAACCGGCCCCCCGATTGGGCAACTGCCGGCTCAATCCCTTTCATATAGACATCATAATCATGTGGGTTTTCCGGATTTATCCAGGCCATCGCGAGTGTGTAGGTTTTGGCCGGGTCAAAAGTCAGCGTCATGTCTTTTTCGACAAGGTCTGTGTAAATGCGCAGCTCTTCCCAGGCGTCGGCCCGCGTGTCTCTGATCGCCGGCCAGGCGGGTTCGGCATTGAACGCCGCTTCTGCGGCTGCGCTGGGCCAGGAATAGAATATGGCAACGACCGGCTTATGATCACCCACAGGCGCAGCTTTCACAAGCAACTGGCCTTCGCGCTTCAGTCCATGCGTGGACGCCAATGGAAAGGCAGAAGCACCATAAGCGGCAATCGCTTCGCGCGCGGCTTCGCCCGAATTGGGAAGGCTGGTAATGATCGAAATCAACTGCCCCTGTTGGTAGGTTACTGTGACAGGTGCTTTTGCCTCTGCGGCAGACGCGGGGACTGCGGGGCGATCCTGCACGGTGTTGCAGGCCGCTGGCGCAACCAGGAGGGCAACGCCCAGGATCGCCGACTTGAACTTGAAGCGGGGGGTGAAAAACAAAGTCATCGACATTTGGGAGCTCTTTTCTGATCAGTGATATACCTGCGCTACTCACCAGATCGTGTTCTGTCCCGGATTGGTTTTTTGTCTGTACGGTGCAAAAACGCACCAATGGAAAAATGGTCGAATTACAAACTCATTCTCGCCTTGCACCGCGCTGGCACGATACGCGGCGCAGCTGAGGCGATTGGCGTTAATCACGCGACGGTGTCGCGGCGATTGGCGCAGATCAATCTCACTTATGCGGCGGCCATCTTTGACCGCACAAGTGACGGCTATAAAGCCACGCCGCTCGGCCTTGAGCTTGTCAGTGCTGCAGAAAAGATCGAGGCGATCACCTTTGAAGCCGACCGTAAAAGCCGGGCGACACGCGCTGACCTGGCGGGCCCAATTCGCTTGTCAGTTGGAGAACCGATCGCGCAATATCTGTTGAGCGACGAGCTTGCCAGATTTGCCCATGAGCACAAGGATATCGACCTGACAGTGGAGACCTCCATCGATCTGGTGAACCTGGATCGCTCAGATGCAGATGTGGTCATACGTGGCACACAAAACCCGCCCGATCACCTGGTCGGGCGGCGCCTGTTTGCATTTTACCTGTGCGAGTATTGTTCACGAGACTACCTTCAGACCACAGCCCCGGAGGACCGGCGATGGATGCGATACTCGAAAAGTCTCGCCACCAGCGACTGGATCGCCTCGACGCAGTTTCCAAACGCGCCGATTTCGCTGAAATCGGATGACATTGTGTGGCTTCACAAGGCGGCGATCCAGGGTCATGGCATGATCAAAAACGCCTGTTACATGGCCGATCCGGACCCCGGTCTTGTGCGACTGCCGGGGGCCGTGCCGACCAAAGCGCAGGATCTGTGGGTACTGACACACCCGGATCTGACGGCGGCGCCGCGCATAAAGTATTTCATGCGCTATTTAGTCGACGCCTTGAAAATGAAGCGCGACCTTATTCAGGGGCGTTCAGTGTCTTTCGCGAATGCATAGTTTCTCTGACTGACCAGGAATGAACGCCTGTATTCCGCGACCGGACGCGCAGATGTCTCTGACATTTGCCGCCATCTCTTGTCTATCTGATCGAAAGGCGTTTGTCTGACACGCAAACTGAAGGAGATTTTGATGGACTGGACTGCGCTCGCAAGTGAATTACAGGGCTTGCTCAAACTCCGATCGATCCCGTTCGGCATGAAGATGTTCGAGACGGTTGCCGAGATGGAAGCCGTCTAGAAAGTCAGGCGACCGACAGATATTCACACCCTTGATCAAATTGTCGGGCAGGCCGCGAGATTAGGTCGAACCGTCGGCATAACCGGCGACGATCTGGTTGGCTCTCAATGCCGCGCTGTTGTTGGATTAAGCAATGCCAAGGACCCGGCCTGGCGGTCCGGCCAGCATATGAAAGGCGTCTGGTTCGAAGACGATGAAGGCGCTGCGGCCCATCAGGACGCGATGCATTGCGTTGAGGACGGCCTCTATGAAGCGCTTGTCGTTTCCCCTTTGGCGTCAGGTCGCCTCGATCCGCCTGACATCGCGCTATTCTATGCCACACCAGGCGCCATGATGTATTTCATCAATGGCATGCAATGGGCGGGTTATAAACGATTTGATTGGTCCGTGGTTGGAGAGTCAGCCTGCGCCGACAGTTGGGGCCGGGCGCTCAAACTGCGCGAACCATCGCTCTCCATCCCGTGCTTCGCAGAGCGTCGTTATGGCGGCGTTCTGGATGATGAGATGCTGATGGCCTTGCCACCGGAACAACTCGAGAAAGCCATTTCCGGCATGAAGGCCTTGGCCAAAAACGGCTTTCGCTACCCGTTCGCACAATATGGGATACAGCAGGATGTCCGGGCCGGCATGGCGGTGAGTTATTAGATCGCGGAGCGTTCCTTCGTTTCAAGAGAGTTTGGTGAGCGATCGCACTGGGACGCGTTAAAGCGGGTCGGTGAGTGATAGCTGCCGGGAGCGAATTTTTTTCAATTCCTCTAGAATAAACTCTCAAAACAAGACTATATAGAACATTAAATCTGGTTTATGTTTAAGGAATGATCGTGAAAAACAGAAACATTGTCATCGCAGTCTCGGCTTTTTTGATTACGGCGTGTGCATCTAATGCCAAAAACCCAATCGGGAACGAGATTATTACAAACTACAATGCGAGCGCCATAAGTGTGACCCTGATGGACGGGAAGAAAATTCCTGACCGCTACGACAATGCGGCACGCGATTACTTGAATGAAGGCGCTAATGAAACCGAGAAAGTAGAGTTCGAAGCGTTCTTTGAAGGCTTGGAACCATCAGTAGAAAGCGATGAAGACTATACCGGAGAAGCCTTTCTCGCGTGGCTAATTCAGCGTCAGCTCGATGGTAAAACGCAGGCTATGCTACGCGGTGAAACTGATGCAACTTTGGATGTTGAGCTGAAATCCACAACTTGGCCCAACACTGCAACAATGATGCTCGTCGGCGAGATGATCGGGACGAAGTTTGAGTTTAATCTCACGGATGAGAACAACGAGGTTGTTGTTGAATCAGTCGGAGCCATTAGCCCATTTGTACAGCGGAGCGCTGGCGCCGGTGGGGGCCTGCTTGGAATGGCACTTAGAAGCGGCAGTTCACAACACCTTACGGACTTGGAACGTGTCGCTGATGCCACCGCAGCTCTTGTCATGGACATCATGACGGCTTCGGAATTGCCCAAAGCGACTCTCAAAACTTACAAGTTTAAAGGTACGACTGCCTCACAGATCACTACTGAGTAAACGATTCTCAAGAGGGCGCGGATCGAAAACTCTGCGCCCTCGATCAATTGTAACCCAGGCATAGCAAGCGGAACTCCGCAAGCTGATAACCCGTCAGCCTCATAAACCCGCCCCAAGTATGAACACCGAGCCAATGCCCGCGCGCGGCCCAGAGCAACCCTTGCTTCAGAGACTAAAAAAGCCCCGCGGCCGATTGGCGCGAGGCTTTTCTTCACGTTTATTTTGAGCTCGGCTTAGAAGGCGTAACCGAGTTCGACGCCCCAGGTGCGGGGCTCGTTTACGAAGCCGGTCAAATTGTTGAAGTCGATGCCGCCTTCAAGAACCAGCTCGTCGGTAAGGTTGCGGACGAAGGCAGAGACATTGATGCCATTCTCGCCTTCCCATCCGGCCCGCAAACCGCCGAGCCAATAGCCATCTTCAGCGAATTCAATGCTCTCATAGAGGAAGAAATTGGTTTCGCCTTTGAAGGCCCAGTCGGTGAAGACATAGAGCTCACCATCGCGGTAAGGAACGCCGTAACGGGCCGTGAAATTGGCGATCCATTCTGGCGCGTTGGGGAAAGAGTTTCCTGAGATATTATAGCGTGTGTCGCCGCCCACCACGACAGCTGGATCGAGGATGGTGCACGATGCGCCACAGCCAGGCGCGAGCAGGACATCGTCCTTGATCTCGGTTTTGTTGTAGGACAGCCCGCCCGTGACAATGAAATTGTCTGTGAGCAGCGCCTCGACATCCGCTTCGAAACCATAGCCTTCGCTCTCATCGGCATTGAACAGGGCGACGGTATTATTGAGACCGCCAACAATGGTGAGCTGCTGATCTTCCAGCGTGTAGAGGAAGACATTGGCATTGGCGCGCAGGCGATTGTCATACAGTTCTGACTTCACGCCAGCTTCGTAGGACAGGACGGTTTCACTATCGGCGCTTGAAATTGTGTCACCGAAGACCAGGCGTCCCTGCACGGATGGCCCCCGGAAGCCGCGCGCAATCTTGGCATAATAAGAGACATCATCCGAGGCGCGATACGTCGCTGAGAGGTCCCAGCTGATCTGATCGTCGCCGACGACAATTGTGCGCGGGGCGAGGGCGCCAGAGCCGAAAGGTCCGATTTCGCGTCCGGCGGTGAATTCTTTTTCCTCATCCGTGAAGCGCAAACCGCCTGCTATGGTCAGAGCGTTCGAGACATCATATGCGACAGACCCAAATATTCCGGTCGATGCCGTGTCCTGGTTGCGCAAAGCGGCGCCGTTCAAAGGCTGGCCCGGGGACAGCGTGTCGAAGCTGAGTGATGAGATATTCACCCGCTCATCAAACTGAAAGACACCCGCCTGGGCGCGCAGGGGTCCGCCATCATCAAAGGCGATGCGGGCTTCGTGTGTAACCTGGCGCAAATCATCGACGCCGCCCGCGCTTTCCGATGGGAAAGGGATAAAGCC
>CAYGUD010000011.1:14191-18357 GCA_964352865.1 uncultured Hyphomonas sp. | reverse complement strand
CTAGCAGATCGAGCAGTTTTTCACGGCCGAGATCGAAATCGCTATCAACCCAGATTTTTGCCACCCGGCTCAGCGCTTGCCCGATGTCTTGCCCTTCCAGGCCCGCCGCCAGAGCATCATCGCCGCGGATGGGGAAGTCCGGTCGCTTCCAGGTCCGGATCGCAGCGAGCAAATCACGGACATCTGCACCCGCCAGCATAGCCCGGTCGACCACAGCCTGTTTGCCATGCCAGTACAATGTGGCGCGCAGTTCCTGGGATTTCATCCCGACCGGATTGGGCAGATTGTCCGCCGCCCACATGGTCAGGCGGTTTGACTCCTCATTTGATAATCGCAGGGCCTCCTGGGTTTGCTGCACCGCCAGTGCGGAACACGGCAGCAAGGCCATCAAGCGCAGCATAGGGTCCGGCTGAACGCGGGTCAGTTGTTCGGTCAATTCGAGATCATGCAGCGTTTCAATGCCGCGATGTTCAGCCAGCACAGCGTCGAGCACACCGCTTTCGCCCATGGCCTGTACAGCGTGGCGGGGGCGCGGCGCGGCGAGCAGCTTTTTCAACTCTTTCCAGATCCGCTCACGGGCAATCTGGCTAAGTCCATCGCGTTGGCGCTTACAAGCGGCAAGGCCCTCGGCATCAATGCCAGCGCCATACCAGGCATTGAAGCGAAAGAAGCGCAGGATGCGCAAATAGTCTTCGCGCAGACGCTCATCGGCATCGCCAATAAAGATCACCCGGCCGGTCTCGGCATCGGCATAGCCACCGCCCACGGGATCGAAAACCTCGCCATTTGGCGCCGCATAAAGCGCATTGAGCCGGAAATCGCGGCGCTGCGCGTCTTCGCCCCAATCGTCTGTGAACGCGACCACGGCGCGGCGGCCATCGGTTTCAACATCGCGCCGAAGGCTGGTAATCTCAAACGGCTCGCTGTCCACCACAGCCGTGATCGTCCCGTGCTCAATACCGGTTGGAATGGCGCGAATGCCTGCTGTCTCCAAGGCTTTCAGCGTATCTTCAGGGCGCAATTGCGTGGCGATATCAATATCATCAACCGGGCGGCCCATAATCGAATTGCGCACGCAGCCGCCGACAAACCGGGCGCAATCCGCACGCAGCGCTTCAAGCGCGTCGATGACGGCTCGCGTGGATTTTGCTGTCAGCCAGTCAGCGTTCAGAATTTGCACGGGACTCCGCCGCCTCATTCGCCGTCACCGAGTCGGCGTCGCAAGGAATCTTCTCGCCTGGAACAATTCGGCCATCGACCATTTCGGCGGGTTTATAGCATGGCTCGCCGCCAATCCGATCGAGCACGATAAGGATTAGCCAGCCGCCAATGGCCAGTCCAAGTCCGGCGCCAAACAAGGCGCGAATAGGCCACGGTTTGCGACCTTCCTGCTCGGCTTCGGTGATCGCGATGCGGTAAACCCCAAACAGGATGAACGGCAACGCAAACAGAACCATCTGCAATAAAATTCGTGGGCCCACGCGGGTACTCCTCAGGTCTCGTATAAATTATTGTATAGATCACGAATGATCCCAGCCGTCACACCCCAGATGCGAAAGCCCTGCCATGGCATCTCTATATATTCGCGGTGTTTGCCTTTGTAAAAGGCTGAGCCGGTCTGGTGATTGGCCGTATTGAACAAAAACTCGAGCGGCGCTTCAAACACGTCCGCCACTTCAGTTGGATCTGGCCGCGCAACAAAGTCAGCTGGCAAGACGCCCAGCACGGGTGTGATCCGAAACGCCGTGCCTGATACATAAGGCGCTGATCGCGCCACAAGGTCGACTGTATTCGGTATCACGCCAACTTCTTCTTCAGCCTCTCGCAGGGCCGCAGCGACTTCATCAACATCGACAGCATCAATCTTGCCGCCGGGAAACGCCACCTGGCCGGGATGCGACGCCATTGTATCCGGGCGCTGCGTCAGCAAAGCCGTCGGGCCTTCTTTGCGTGGGATCACCGGGATCAGAACGGCGGCGGGCCGGATAGACTGCAACCGGTCCCGGTCCACAAAGTCTAAATCTCCGACGTCTTTCAATTGCCCGCGCCCTTCAATGGGGTCGAGCCGGTCACTGGCGCGCGCCAGAAAATCATCCAAAGTGGTAAAACTCATCAGGCGGCTGGCCCCAATTCAAAGAAATGACCATTCGACCAAACGCCCAATTGGTCGGCGCAGCCTTCATAGGCTTCTGCCATTTCTGCAAGCTCATAAAAGACCGGACGCGAGAGTTTGGCCTCTAATCCGCCGCGCACCAGCACATAAGGGCTCGGCTCCTGAGTTTCAGGGTCCGTCTCCACCCGCAATGGCAATTCCTTGTTTGCGGTCACGACATCGCCAAGATTGGTCGTGAAGGCCAGCACCTGATCCCGCCCTGCCGCACCGACGCGGTCAACGCGCACAGCCACAAAAGGTGCATCCTCGACATGTACGATGACTTTCTCATTCGGCGTCACAAGATAGATCTGGCCATCCGCATCCTTGCGCAGGATCCGTGAAAACAGCTTTACCAGACGGTCGCGCTTGATCCTTGACCCTTCATGCCACCAGGCACCGTCCGCGCGGATTTCCATCTCAATATCAGTGCAGTTTTGCGGATTCCACAAATGTACCGGTGGCAGCGGGCCATCGATGCCGTCCGGGGCAATCTGATTCAACACATCTTCCAGGGAAATGACAGAATTTCCATTAGATTTCATGTGGTACTCCGCCATCTTCTCGCCTAGACCTAGTGCGACTGATGTAGATAGTGAAGATGGAGTGCTCATGGCAGAGGACAATTCGGCTATTGTTGCTGAGGCGGAAGCCGCAGGTGAAACGCTTGCAAAAGTGAAAACCGAGATCGGCAAAGCCGTATTTGGACAAGAACGGGTGATCGAGTTGGCGATGGCTGCAGTATTGGCTGGCGGACATGCGCTTCTGATTGGCGCCCCGGGCCTTGCAAAAACACGCCTGGTTGAAGCCATTGGCACCTCGCTCGGCCTCGACAATGCGCGGATCCAGTTCACACCAGACCTGATGCCCGGCGATATCCTTGGCTCGGAAGTGCTGGACGAAGGCGCTGATGGCAGCCGCGCCTTCCGCTTTATCAAAGGCCCGATCTTTACCTCCTTGCTGATGGCAGATGAAATCAACCGGGCCTCGCCGCGCACCCAATCTGCGCTGCTGCAGGCGATGCAGGAAAAGCACGTCACAGTCGCTGGCGTGCGCTATGACCTGCCGGCGCCGTTCCATGTTCTGGCAACCCAGAACCCGATTGAGCAGGAAGGCACGTATCCATTGCCCGAAGCCCAACTCGACCGCTTCCTGCTGAAAATTGATGTCTCTTATCCGGATCTCGACACGGAAAGGCAGATTCTGATCAAGACCACAGGCGGGGAAGAAGAAACCGTTCAAACAGCGCTCAGCGCGCAGCAATTGCTCGGCCTGCAGGCCCTGGTTCGCAAAATGCCGGTTGGTGAAAGTGTTCTCAATGCGATCCTTGCCCTCGTGCGTGAGGCCCGGCCTGAGCAGAGCGAAGATGACCGCGTCCGCCGGTTTGTCGATTGGGGGCCAAGCCCGCGCGCTGGCCAGGCCCTGATGCTGGCCTGCCGGGCCCGCGCTTTGATCCGAGGCCGACTGTCGCCGAGTATAGAAGACGTGGAATCGCTGGCTGAGCCTTGTCTCGCCCACCGAATGGGCATGCGTTATGACCCAACCGGTGAAGCGCCGGGCCTGAACAGCCTGATCGATGATCTCGTCAAAAAGGCCGCTTAAGATGCGGGCTCTGTTTGCATTATCCGCCCTCGCGCTGGTCGCGGCTTGCAGCCCGGTGCAGCCGATTTCAGACGCCGAAAAAGCAGAGATTGATTGTCTGGCTTCGATCACTGTGGTCGAAATTACCGACAGGATCAGCCAGGGCGCCGCAGATGGCACAGACCCGGCCTTGCTGAGCGCTGTGCCGGCTGAGAAAATCGCCGCAGCCCTTGTAAAGCTGGAGGAAAAATACTCTGGCCGCATGGATGAGGCCTATCTCGAATATGACATCAACCACCGTCTGGACAAGATTCAGGACGCGCTGAACAATCGCGACCCGGAGTCTGAAGCCACGAAAATCATGAATGAAACGCTCGAGCTTGGGCGCTCTTGCACGTTCGGGAGCTAAGACAAGCGTGATTTCCCTGTCCAC
>CAYGUD010000011.1:0-14091 GCA_964352865.1 uncultured Hyphomonas sp. | reverse complement strand
CGCGCTGATGCCGAAGCCCTGGCCCGGCAATTGCCGGGTCTGTCATTGCAGGCCGCTGCGGCAGACGTGATCCATCCGGGCGCTGCGGGACGCAAACGCGCCGGATCCGGGGAGCAGTTCTGGCAATATCGCCGCTATGCGCAAACCGATGCGGCTGATCGGATTGACTGGCGGCGCAGTGCCCGCGGCGATGAGTATTTTGTCCGCGAAACTGAACTTGAAACCGCGCGTACTATTTTGTCTTGGGTCGATCCAGATGCTGGTTTTGACTGGTCGAGCGATCCGGGCCGCGAAACCAAAGCTGACCGCGCTCGTACCATTTTGCTGGCGCAAGGCATTGTGTTTGCCAAACAAGGCGAGCGGATTGGTTTGATTTCAGGGCATCGTCCAGCCAGTCTCGGAAAATCTGCGCCGGACAAACTGGCGGAAGACTTGCTCAGCCCCGGCCAGGCACAAATCGAACCGCCACGCGCGCAGGCTTTGGCCGTCATTGCCAGCGATTTTTATGACGGCGTTGAGAGCTGGCGCACGCGCCTCGCGCCGCTCGCCCGCACCTGTCGCCACGGCGTTCTGTTTGCCGTCAGCGACCCGATCGAACACGAATTTCCATATACGGGCCGAACCAGGTTCAGTCGCCCAGGCAGCGCGCTTGACCGCTTGTTCGGCCGTGCCGAAACGGTCCGCGACGCTTATTTGCAGAAACTCGCCGTGCATGAAGCGGCGCTGGCCGAGCTGGCCGCGCATATGGGCTGGGCCCTGGTTAAGCACCGCACAGACGAGACCGCATTACGCGGCGCTGCAGCGGTTCAGTCGGCGCTCGAACAATTCGGAGCAAAGGCGTGACCCTCGGCCCGTTTCTGTTCATGGCGCCGCTGACTCTGCTCAGCCTGATCGCCTTGCCGATCATCTGGTACATTTTGCGCGCCACCCCGCCGAGCCCGAAACAGGCCCAATTGCCAAGCCTGCGGCTGCTCGAAGACGTCGACCCGAAAGAAGAGACGCCATCGCGCACGCCCTGGTGGATCCTGTTGCTCAGACTGGGCGCAGCGGCGCTGGCCATTTTAGGCTTGGCGCAACCGATCTTTGCCCCGAATGCGGATCGAGCTGCGGCCACTGATGGGCCGGTCCTCATCGTCATGGATGATGGCTGGACCAGTGCGCAGCGTTGGGGCGAATTGCGGTCGGCTGCTTTGTCAGCACTGAACGGTGAAGCCCGTGACACGCCGGCGCATATCCTGCTGACCGCCCCCCGCGCGCTGGCGTCTGATCCAAGTGAACGGCTCGACCGCGCCGCATTTGAAGCGCGAGTCCGGTCCCTGCAACCGCAAGCCTGGGACATTGACCGCGTGGACGCCCTGGCGCGCCTGTCTGAAAGTCAGTTGCGTCCTGGCCGTATCTTGTGGCTGACAGATGGGCTCGACCCGGAGACCGCAGCGCCCTTTGCCCGCGCGCTGAGTGACCTCGCACCGCTTTCAATCTACGCCGCTCCGGCGCGCGGACCGATGGCATTGACCCGGCTCGCGGCTGATGCGCAAGGCGTCACGCTGACCGCGGCGCGGATCGATCGCGGCGCCCCTTCCTCGCAATTCGTCTCAGCCCTGACGCTGGACGGCGCCGCACTGGCAACAGCGGACCTGGACTTTGCCAATGGCGAAGGCAGCGCAACCGCGACGTTCGCACTGCCGCCAGCCGCCTTGTCACGGATTTCGAGGTTCCAGGTCACAGGATCAGCCACTGCCGGCACTGTCTGGTTGTGGGACAGCGCCGATCGTTCACGCCGGGTTGGCCTGGTCAGCGGCGACAGCACCGCCCAGCCGCTGCTTTCGGATATCCATTATGTTCGCAAAGCCTTAGAGCCGTTCGCAACAATTTCCGAAGGCGAGCTGACAGATCTGATTGAAGAGAATCCGGATGCGATCATCCTTACTGATATTGGCCAGATCGACACGGAGGCGAAAGCCGCGATCAGCCAGTGGATCGAAGATGGCGGCGCGCTGATCCGCTTTGCCGGGCCGCGCATGGCGGGCCCCCAAGTCGCCACGCGGGAAGATGATCTTGTTCCGGCGCCGCTGCGGCGATCCTCGCGCGCCATTGGCGGCACGCTGACCTGGGAAGACCCGCAGCCGCTCGGCACTTTTCCCGAAACATCGCCATTTGCCGGATTGACGCCGCCGGACGATATTCGTGTTCGACAGCAAGTCCTGGCCCGCCCGGGCCCTGAACTGGCGCGGCGCACCTGGGCGCGGCTTGCTGATGGCAGCCCCCTGGTCACCGCTGACCGACGCGGCGAAGGCACATTGATCCTGTTCCACGTCACCGCCGGGCCTGACTGGTCCGACTTGCCGTATGCCGGTGTCTTCGTCGATATGTTGCGCCGCTCGATAGCCGCCGGGCGCGGCGAAGCAATTAGCGATGAAGAAGGATTATATACGCCGGCCCTGACACTCAATGGCAGCGGCCGGCTGACTCAGCCCAGCGCAGGCGCCACGCCGCTCCGGGCCGCTGAGTTTGGCGCCGTAGAGCCATCTGAAGCCCATCCCCCCGGCCTCTATCAAGGTCCTGCCGGAACCCGGGCGCTGAATGTCGCGGCCGAGTTTACACCAATTGCAATGACGGACTGGCCTGCCTCAGCGACTTTGCTGGGCGACACAGAAGCGCGGACGATGCGACTGGGCGGAATACTACTCGCTGTCGCGCTGCTTTTGCTGTGCATCGACCTGATGGTCGCGCTGGCCCTTGCCGGACGGTTGCCTGCTCTGCGCCGCACCGCCGCGATGCTGGTCGTTATGATCATGGGCGTGGCCACGTTTGCGCCGGAGCCAGCATTGGCCCAAAGCAGCTTCGGTTCGACGCAATTTGATGATTTGCCCAAAGAAGTCGCTGCCGCGCTGGAAATGCGGCTGGCTTATATCGAAACCGGCGACGAGCGAGCCGATCGCGCCACCAAAGCCGGGCTTGAAGGCATTAGCCTCGTCCTCTTCCGGCGCTCGAGTGTTGAGCCTGCTGCCCCGCACGCGGTTAATCCTGAGACGGATGCCCTGGATGTTTATCCCGTCCTGTTCCTGTCATTGCCGGAAAACCCTCAGCCGTTCAGCGACACCGCGGTCGCCCGCCTGAATGCCTATATGCGCAATGGCGGCGCGCTGTTCATTGATACAAGGCGCGGCGGAACGGTTGGCGGCGGCAATAGTTTTGACAATCTCAATCAAATCCTCGCGGGTCTCGACACGCCGCCTTTGGCGCCGGTGCCAGAAGACCATGTGCTGACCCGGTCTTATTATCTCATTCAGTCTTTCCCCGGGCGCTATGAGAATCGCAATCTATGGATCGAAGCGACCGGGACGAGTGACAAATCAGAACGACGCGGTGACGGCGTCAGCCGCCTGTTTGTGGGCGACGCTGACTATCTCGCCGCCTGGGCCGTCGATGAACGCGGGCGACCGCTCTATTCCGTGGATGGCGGCGACACCCAGCGCGAACAGTCGATTCGATTTGGGGTCAATTTGATCATCTATATTCTGACCGGAAATTATAAAGAAGATCAGGTCCACATCCCGGCTTTGCTGGAGCGGCTCGGGGAAGATGACGGGGTCGGCGATTTCGATGTCCAGGATGGAGTGATTCCATGATCGAAGCCTCCCGCCTGACCTTTGATCCGCTTTTGGGATGGCCGCTTTTCTGGGCGCTGGCCGGGCTGTGCGTGGTCAGTCTGATCGTCTATGTCGCGGCCTTCCGCAAAGCCTGGCTGACCCGCACACTGGCTGTGACATTTGGCTTGCTGGCGTTATCCAATCCGGCCATTGTCGAAGAAGAACGCGAGCCCCTGCCCTCTGTTGCCGCGATCATTGTCGACCGTTCCGACAGCATGTCATTCGGCGCCCGGGCCGAGATCGCCTCTGACGCGTTCGCGGCGCTGCAGGCCGAATTGGACGCCAACCCATCCATTGACGTGCGGATTGTCGAAGCCGAAACCCAAGGCGACGGCACGCGGCTGATCGGCGCGCTGGAAGGCGTCATGGCAGATGTCCCGCGCGACCGGATCGCTGGCGCGATCCTGATTACGGATGGGCAGGTTCATGACCTGCCTGAAAACCTCTCGCGGATCACAGAGCTTGGCCCCGTTCACGCGCTGATTACAGGCGATCCGGACGCCAGTGATCGGCGCATCACTTTGGTGCAGACCCCGAATTTCGACATTGTCGGCGATCAAGCTGAATTCATTGTCCGCATTGATGATCCGGAAGGGGGCACTGTCCCGCTGACTTATGCAATGAATGGCGGGCGGACGCAGGCGCAATATATTCAGGCCGGTGAAGACACCAGCATTCTGATCGACGTCGAACGCCGGGGCGACAATATTGTCGTTTTCGAAACGCCTGAAGGACCGCAGGAATTAACCCTCGCCAATAACCGCACGGCCGCGACCATTTCCGGCGTCAGAGACGGCTTGCGCGTGTTGCTGGTAACCGGGCGCCCGAATGCGTCAGGCCGGGTCTGGCGCGATCTGTTGAAATCCGATCCATCCGTAGATCTGGTTCACTTCACCATTCTGCGCCCGCCTTATAAGCGCGATATCACACCGCTCGAAGAAATGGCGCTGATCGCTTTTCCGACAGAAGAGCTTTTCGAAGACAAACTTGATGGCTTCGATCTGATCATTTTCGATCAATATGAACGACGCGGCGTGATCACGATGGGCTATCTCGCGGATGTTGCCCGCTATGTGGATGAAGGCGGCGCCTTGCTGGTGATCGCGGGTGAGAGCTTTGCCGGTCCCGCCAGTCTGGCGCGAACGCCGCTGGCCGGAATCCTGCCAGCTCTGCCAACCGGTGAAATCATCACGCAAGATGTTGAACCAACGCTCTCGCCTGAAGGTCTGCGCCATACGATCACCGAGGATTTTGCTGGCCAGAGCTGGGGCAAGTGGCTGCGCTATATTCAAGCCCGCGCCGATACTGGCGATGTTTTGATGCGCGCGCAGGACGGCGCCCCGCTTTTTGCAGTCGACCGGGTCGGTGATGGCCGCGTTGCACAGCTCTTGTCAGATCAGATCTGGCTCTGGGCGCGCGGCTATGATGGCGGCGGCCCCTTCTCGGATCTGATCCGGCGGTCTGTGCATTGGTTGATGAAAGAGCCGGAGCTTGACGAACGCCAGCTGCAATTGCTCGCGCAAGGCGATACGGTTCGCGCCAATTTGCGCACGCTGTCTGATCGCGCGGCGCCGCTGATCATTGAAACCCCGGATGGCAGTTTTCTTGAGCCGGACTGGCGCGTCGATGGCCCTGGCAGCTATTCCGCCGAAGTGCCGGTTGATCAGCTCGGGCTGTACCGCGCTCAGTCTGGTGGCCTCGAAGCCGTGGCCCTTAACGGCCCTGCCAATCCGCGCGAGTTCGCGGCGCTGGAAGCGACAGGCGACGTCTTGAGGCCGCTGACCGATGCGTCAGGCGGCGGCATCTACAGGCTCGAGCAGCCTGGACAATTGCCGGACATTCGCATGGTCAACCGGCGCGCCGATGCCAGCGGCGGAAGCTGGCTGGGGCTCAGAGAGCGCGGCGCATATGCGGTGCGCAGTTCCACCAGTCTGCCGCTCTTGCCAGGCTTGCTGGCGATTGGACTGATCCTGCTGGCTTTGCTCGCCGCCTGGCGCCGCGAAGGGCGTTAGACCTGCGGGGTAAGTCGCGCTAAATGGGACGCGGACATCACATCTTCTCGACCGAAAACCCCACGATTGCCATAGGGTGTAAATGAACAAACGTGCTAGTCTTGAAAAAAGACTGTCTTCGTACTGGAAAATGGAGGTAGCAAATGCTGCATTATTGCCAGCGGTGATGGTCTATTTTGCTGCGATTTTTAAGAGTTCGATAGGCCCTTTGAGCCTCATCACTTTCATCCCTATGGTGTGCTTGCTTATTATTGGTGGCTTGTATTGGCGGGCCAAACTTTCATTTATCAAGGGCCGAGCAGGCCCTCTAAAGCGCGTGATCAAAGTGGCCAACTATACCCAGATCCCGATGCTTATCCTTACGGTATTTTCAATTATATTGGTAACGCTGAGTTGGGCAAACTTAACGCTTTCCTCAGGTTTAGGGGATCGGATAGTCGCCACGATCGCGATAACATTAGCCGCCCTGGAATACATAAATTACTACCATTTCCAGCTGCAACATTTCGATCATGTCGAGGACATGAGACGGCTCGTCACGGGCCGAGGGTTCAGACCCTCGCAAATGAGTGTCGATCTAAAAAAATGGCGGCGCAGTCAGAGATCCTAACTTCTGTTCGAGCGGCATAAAGCGCCCAACATAAGACGCTTAGTTAGGCTTCGGGAGATCGCAGAGAGTAAGGTGCTTCATCCCCGGAGCTATATCGTCCACCTCGACGGATGTAAGCCTCGGCCCTAAGTTGTCTGAGCGGAAGAACTGCTCTCGAGCCAAAAGACGTGTTTGCGTTCAAAACACATGGCTCTTGTTGCGAAGGCGTTAGGGATGGAAAGGACAGTAATCGCATGGAACATGAGACTTTGCTGATCGGACTTAGTCAGATCGGAATGATTTTTGCCGGCCTGATATCCGTTTTCATCATATTTACGGCGCAGGACGGAGCGTTTGCGTCGCATGAAAAAATGCACGTCCGAGGCCTCGTGATTTCGTGCGCTGCTTTGTTGATCACTTCGTTGTCGCCGTTTGCCTTTTTCGTCTATGGCGTGAACGATCAAATGCTATGGAGAGTCAGCGCTGGTTTTGCGCTATTTTGTTCCGTCATTATTTCGTTTTTTGTGGTGCCACCGTATCTAAAATTGTCCCCGGAGGAGCGGAAACTAAACGGGTACTTTCATGCGGCGATCGTTTTGGGATTGGAGGGTGTCATCGCGCTATTGCTTGTTCTGGCGATTTTCGGACATGCACCGGCTGGGAATTACATCCTGGCGACAATGCTTATAGTTCCAATCGGCATGTCATCCTTTATCAGTTTTGCATATAAGCGGTTCTATCAGTCGCAGGGGTAGAAGCTCAATCAGGCGTACGGGCCAAAAGAACGCCGCTTCTTCGATCTTTTTGTCAACGAAGGATTGTTTTTGGTACAGAGAATTAAATTCGCTCCAGAACAGACTCTGGGGCTCCGACGCTTGCGGTTCTAAAATGGGCACGCCTCAAGAAGGTCGCTTCCCACGGCCGCATCAGAGTTGAATACATCCGTGACGATGAGCCATTCGCCGTTTTCATCTTTCTTCCGAATTTCGAGGTACTTGCCGACATCGACGCCATAACCGCCGCTCTCAAGCGGTATAAGGACACAAGACCTGCCTCTGACGTAAGCCAAATCGCCTCCGCCTTCTATTTCCTGAACATCGAAAGCGATCTGGAAGCCCGTTTCATATTCCGCTTCCCAGGCAGCGATCGCATCGCGCCCGACCACTGCGGGGCTATTCGGTGGCATCATGATGGCATGCGCTACGAACATCTTCGCGAGAGCATCCCAATCATTCTCATTGTAAGTGGCGACCCATTCGTCTGACGCAGATTGAATCGCTGAAAGATCGGCTTCCGACAGACCATCTGGGAAAGACTGGCAAGCTCCCAGGCTGACAATCAGCATAAAAGCCGCGGATGATCGTTTTTTCATTTGGTCGCCCCACAATAAAACTCTAAATCTCGATGAATGAACGTGGCCACACTTTCAATAGGAATGTCTGAACTAGTTTGCCCAACCAATTCCACGAGCGGCTCAAACTCGCTCCATCTAAGTCGCTCGACTAAAGTCTCCGTCTAACCAAACCCACGCGGATCGCGTCGCTCAAGTCATCCGCACTACCGGCCAGATTGCGCACCATCACGCGCGTCATGTCTTGCGGGCCTGGAAAGGTAAAACGCGCGGCGCGTATGCAGTGCGCAGTTCTACCAGTCTGCCGCTCTTGCCAGGCTTGCTGGCGATTGGGCTGATCCTGCTGGCTTTGCTCGCCGCCTGGCGCCGCGAAGGGCGTTAGACCTGCGGCGCACGGAACTGTTTTCAGTGTCGGAGGAGAGATTCGCGCAGCGGGTTAAGACGCGCTGAATTGGTAGCTTATCGACATTGAAAACAGCCCCGTTTGACCAACGTGTCTTTGACATTGCTAGTCATCATGGGACTTCTAGGCTTGATGATTGCCGCCATCCAGGGCGCAATCTGGCTGGCGAAGATTCCACGTTTGGTCGGCAAAGGGGAATCACGGAAGTGATCGACGCAAGCGCGGCCGAGATAGCGAGCGTTATTCAAACTCGTGAACTTTATGTTGTATCTTTTTAACCGACTAACGACGGAATCGCACTCCGACAGCGTTAGAGCCTGTACATCATAATCTACGGGATACTTCACATGCGAACACTTTGCGCTTCATCACTCGCTTTAGCTTGCGTTGCTTGCGGAGGCGGGGGCGGAGATACGGTCCCAGTCGCAGTACAGGTCACGACACCGTCTTCGGGTGGGTCCACCGCGACCACGCCGCCGGCGCCAACGGTATCCTCAGCGCCTGATGCGGTGACAAAGCAAGCCTTTGCAACCATCGCATTTAATTCGACGAGCGCCGACAGTTTCGAGTGCAAACTCAATGGAGCCGACTTTCAAGCCTGCACTAGCCCGCACACCATATTCCCACTCTCGGTCGGTGAGCACGCATTTGCCATTCGATCCTTAGAGAGCGGCGAATTCAGTCCAGAAACAGCGATCACATGGACAGTCAGCTCGATTTTCGGGGACGCTTCAGACTCAACCCTTGATGCGGGTTTGACTCAATCCAACATGACGCCATCACCCGTTGCGCCAAATAGTTGGCGCGGTATTTTCCGCATCAATTGCGACTTTTCTCACTCGGACTATGATGACCCGATCGTCTTTCCCGGAATGGACGGCGCGGCGCACCTGCATCGCTTCTATGGTAATTTTCTATTGGATGAAAACACCACGCTCACGTCACTGTTCACAACCGGCCAATCCAGTTGCCAGGGGAATGAGCTTAATCGATCAGCCTATTGGATACCCGCGCTCATCGCACCGTCTTACAATCTGGATACAGGCGAGCGCCTCACCGACAGCAATGGAGACCCGGCGTGGAAGGCAGTCCCGGCAGTGGTCGGCAACGACGATGTCGCGCACGAAATTTTCTATTATTCAGCGGGAATCGACGAACTCGAGACGATTGAGCCTATTCCGCTCGGCTTGCGCATGATTGCTGGCGACGGAGCGGCTGGACCGAGCGCGCAACAAGACACGGGGATTGTTCGATGGCATTGCCAGTCCTGGGAATCTACAGACGCAGGCAATCCACGTTGGAGTACGTCTATTCCAGAATGCCTCGCGCCTGATCGGTTGCGCATGGATATCTTTTTCCCAAGCTGTTGGGATGGCGAGAACCTCGACAGTGATGATCACAAAAGTCATCTTTCCTATCCAACCGTCACATCGGGCTTCCCAAATGGGACCTTCTGTCCGGCAACACATCCTGTTCCGATTATGCGGGTCAGCTTTCACTACGCTTGGGGGGTGACGCCTGAATTCTATGATCCGGCAACTCGGACGAGTAAGGGATGGCGAATTGCGTCTGATACTTATGACGTTGACGAGGCAAACCCAGGCGGCATGTCGCTACATGGAGACTGGTTTAACGCCTGGCATCCTGAAGCACTCGAAGCGATCCTCACCGAGTGCATTCAAAAAGAACTGGATTGTCATGATGGCAATTATGGGAATGGCGCACGTCTTTCAGGAACACAAGCTGGCATCCAGAATGACCCAGAAATTATCAATATGGGTCATGGCCAAGGGCACTGACTTGGCAATACCCCGCGCCGCATGGCCGTAGCGGCCGCTAAGCTACGCGGATCGCGCCGCTCAAGTCATCCGCGCTGCCAGCGAGATTGCGCACCATCACGCGCGCCATATCTTGCGGGCCTGGAAAGGTAAAACGCGCGGCGTCGACTTGCTCAAATCCGAGTTCGCCGAAATAGACTGGCGCGCCGATGATAATCGCCGCGCCCCATCCGGCTTCGGTCGCGGCTTCCAGCGCTTCACCGGTGATCGACAGACCGAGCCTCTGGCCCTGAAACCCCGGATCGACGGCGACCGGACCGATAAAAACTGACGGCGTGTTCGCGACACCGACAATGATTGGCCAGACCCGGCAGACGCCAATGACAGCCCCGTCCGAAACAGCGACGCGGTTAATCTCAGGGAGTGACGTGTTGCCTTCGCGCAGCCGTTCCGCCGTCTTGGCAAAATGGCCTGGTCCGAAGGTGCGATCATACAGCGCTTCAATCGCAGCTTCATGCTGTTTGGGGGCTTCTGGAATGATTTCAATCATGGCGCGCGGGTGTATAGCACCGCCTCTGAAAGGCAACGCCTAAACTAGTAATTCCAGCGCGCCAGCTGTTCGCGCATGGCGTCGATAAAGGCCAGCGGCTGGTCGAGCATGACATGATGCTGGGCATTCGGAATGGACACCATATCCATGTCATCGCGCAAACCGCGCATATAATCCCAGATCCGATCCGAGACGAGCACTGAATCCTTGCCCCGCATCATCGACACGCGGCAGGTAATGTCCGCAAGCATATTGGTCGACATTTTGCTGAATTCGAAATTCATGAAAATCGCCGGATCAAACTTCCATATCCAGCCGGTTTGACCTGCTTCATTTTCGGTCTGTTTGAGACTGTGACGGGCAATATAGTCGGCAATATAGTGGTTCTCGCAAGGTTGCGGTGGGGCCAGACGGAAGCGAGCAAGCGCAGCCTCCAGGCTGGCATAGGCACGGCTCCCACGGGCCCGCCGCGGCGGACCTTCCCATTCATCATCTGGCGGACGCAGCCCGCTATCCACAATCACCACGCCCGCGAACTTGTCTGAGTGCTGGGCGGCGGCATGCAGCGTAATAAAGCCGCCAAAAGAGTGCGCGAAAATGACGGGCTTACGCCCATTGTCGAACAGACCTGCATCTTCGCAGACGGCGATTTCTTCATCCGCAAATGTCGCAAAACTATACGTCTTGCGCCAGTTGCTATCGCCCATGCCGGAAAAGGTCATGGCGATCACGTAATAGTCTTTTGCCAAGGCCGGCGCGATGAAATCATACCAGTGCGCGTGGGCGCCATTGCCATGCGCCAGCAACAGGCCTGGCTTGGTCTTGTCACCCCAGCTTTGATAGCGGATGCGGGTGCCTGATACATCGACGAAATGCTCGTCATAGCGGGTTTCCACCGCCTCGTTAAACCAGGCCGGTGCGTCTGGTTTTGCGCCGCGATATCGCGCCAGTAAGTTCGCCTCTTCCGGGCTCATTTCCTTGACATCATCTGCCATTGATCAGGTTCGCTTTTCGATAATCTTGAAGATGCCGCTGCCGGTCATCAGGGTTTTGCGGCCGGTCCAGATCCGGCCTTCGACCGTGTGGATGCCATCCACCACGGACAGCACATCGCCGCGGCCTTCAATCCATGAGCCATGCTTGGCACCAGAGAGGAAATCGCAGACCAGGCGGATGGTGACCCACCAGGTGTCCTCGTCCTGTTCAACAGCCGCGCCCCAGGCCATGTCGGCAAAGGTCATCAGCATGCCGCCATGCGCGTTCATCATGCCATTGGTGTGATGCTCGCCAACCCGGAAGGCCCGCGTCAGGCCGTTCTCATCGCGTTTTTCAAAAAGCGGGCCGACTTGCCGTCCAAAGCCGCGATGCCAAGGCAGCGGCGAATACCCTTCCGGGATATCGTAAATCTGTTCTTTGGTTAGATCATCACTCATGCTGCCTCACATGGCCAGTTCCGGGCGGCTCGGCAACCCCTCACGTTGGGGGATTTGCCGCCGCCCAATTGAGAAACAGGACCATCCCATTGGCCGACATGTGCGCCACGATCGGCACCAGGATTGTTCCACTGACAAGCCGCAAGACGGCGAAACCAACACCGCTCAGAAAGACCACCAGCATCGCAGCAGGGGAGTATTGCAGATGGCTGAAGGCAAACGCGAAGCTCGACAAGACCACGGCGCCCGCAGGGCTCACACCGCGCGCAATCAGAGCGCCCAGAGCAATGCCTCTAAACGCAACTTCTTCGACAATCGGCGCCATTGCAACGCCGATAAAAACATAAGCAAGCGTCCAGTTTTGCGGCGCAAATACGGCTTCATTGACCTCGCCGCTATATTGCCACCCGTCTTCCGACATGAAACTGCCGACGATCAGACTGGGCGCGATCAACAGCACCGGCCCGACCATTACCGCGATGATGAGCCAAACCATGCCGGCTTTCATCGCGCCGGCAAAAGGCCCGGCGCCGAGCCAGTTTGCCCACAGGCTCATGGTTGCGAACCACAGCGCCATCGCCACACAGGATGTGAGCCAGAGCGCATGATAGGCTTGAATTTCTTCCGGCGATCCGGGCGAGAATTCCGGAATAAACTCCGCCGCAATCAACGCCGCCCCTGTCAAAAACAAAACCGGCGCCAGAACCGCCCAGAAAAACGCCATAAGCGGCTCGCGCGCCAGCGCCAGCGGTGTCTGATAAGGGCCAGTCATTGTCTTACGCATATGGGGTCGCTCTGATCCTTTACGGAACCCGTTCTAGACTCATAAAGATGACTCGATAGATACCGCCAACAGTCTCTTTTTCAGTCTTCGGGAAAATCGCATGCGTCAGACCACAATCGGGAATACCGGACTTCATGTTGGCGCCATTGCTTATGGCTGTTGGCGCTTAGCAGAAAGCCGCATGCCGGAAGCCGACGCAAAGATTCGCACGGCGCTTGATGCAGGCATGACCCTTATCGATACCGCAGATATATATGGGCTCGGCGAAACGCGCGGTTTTGGCGGCGCCGAAGCAGTGCTCGGCGAAGTTCTCGCGGCGGATCCGGCTTTGCGCCAGCGCATGGTCTTGGCCACTAAAGGCGGCATCATCCCGCCGCGGCCTTATGATAGTTCCTACACTTATCTGATGCAGGCCATCGACAAGTCGCTTTCTCGTTTGCACGTTGAAAGCGTCGATCTGTACCAGATTCATCGCCCCGACTTGGTTGCCCCAATGGCAGAGACGGCGCGCGCCCTGAATGAGATTGTCGCGTCGGGAAAAGCTCGCTTCATTGGTGTGTCGAATTTTACGGTCGCCCAGACGCGTGCCCTGCAAGCCCATCTCGACGCCAAGCTGATCTCGACCCAGCCGGAATTTTCCGCCTTACAACAAGCCCCGATGACGGATGGCACGTTGGACTGGTGCAGTGAAACCGGAGCCATAGCGCTGGCCTGGTCACCCTTGGCGCGCGGCGCTTTGGCGACAGGCCAGACAGATCACGCACGTGGTCGCGAAATTTTTAGCGTCCTCGATCGATTGGCCGAGGCCCATTCAACTCATCGCACAAATATCGCGCTGGCCTTCACAATGACCCATCAGGCCAATGTGGTTCCAATCATTGGCACACAGACCCTGGCACGGATCACCGCGTCCGCAGAGGCTGCAGAGGTTCAACTCTCCGCGCGAGATTTTTACGATATTGTTGAAGCCTATCGCGGCGAAGCGATGCCTTAGCTGCCTTCAGCCGGACGCATCGCGACGAGCTCGTCCGTCATGCTGTTAATCTTGGCGATCAGGGCATCCACCGAGCCATTATTCTGATCCAGGATGGACAGGAATTGCGCCTGTTGTTCAATTGCCAACCAAATCAGATTGCCCTCGGCATTCAGGGCCACATCAACCACTTGGTATTTGCCGCCGCGATTGAGCACGCGCCAGCGCACTTCAAGTTCCTGGCCGTCAGACCGGACAATTTCAGTATCCACAATTGAATCGCGCGCATTGCGGTCAGTAGACCCCATGACTTTCACGTCGCGGCCGCGATATTCATTGAAGTAAAACTCATAAACCGCCAGCGCATAAGACCGGAAAGTGGCCAGATAGGCGTCCATTTCTTCTGGCGTAAATCGTTTGGCATATTTGCCGATGACGAATTTCGCGACTGCATCAAGATTGGTGAACTCATCCATATAGGCCTGGAATTTGGCGCGGCGCTGATCAGAGGTCAGGCCAGGCTCATTCAAAGATGCCAGAACATCATTTGCATTGGTCCGCACATATT
>CAYGUD010000010.1:0-19250 GCA_964352865.1 uncultured Hyphomonas sp. | reverse complement strand
CGCAGAAAACCGGGACGCCCTCATTGGCGAACCACTCTGCGAGGATTTGCAGGGTGACGGTTTTCCCGGTGCCGGTTGCTCCGGCGACAATGCCGTGACGGTTGGCACGATTGAGGAGCAGCGTTTGGGCGTCATTTGGCGTGCCCTTGCCATCCATGTCTGCGCCGCCGATGAAGATCCTGTCGCCCATACCAAGCTCCCTTTTGTAACCGCCGCAACCTACTGCGTTCGCAGGCCGGAGCAAGCGAAGAGGGCAGGTGGTGCAGTGTCACGGCGGTTTGACGATCCACCGTGCGTCTCTAGAATGTAGCGCTGGGAGATTGGCAATAATCAGATGACGCAATTCAGATCGGCATCCGAACTCAATCGGCGCAGCCTTTTGGTGCTAACCGCAGCGAGCCTTTCTCTCGCGGCGTGTGGCCAGAGTGCCGACGCGCCTGAGAAGCATATCGCGGTCATTGGCGGCGGGATCATTGGCGCGTCGATCGCTTATCATCTCGCTAAAGACGGTGTGAAAGTCACTCTGCTGGAGCGGGGCGGCCTCGCCGAGCGGGCCAGTCGCGGGACCTTTGCCTGGATCAATGCGACATGGGCAAAACAACCGCGGGCATATCACGCGCTCAATCAGGCCGGCGTGACGGGATGGCGAGAGCTTCAGACCGAGCTCGACATTCCGGTACGCTGGGGCGGTTCGCTGGAATGGTTTTCCAGCGCCGACCGCCAAACGCGACTGGCCGAACAGATTGCCGAACAGGTTGAATGGGGTGAGCCGGCCGAAATGCTCAGCCGCGACGCGGTTGCTGCGCTTGAGCCGAATGTTGCGTTTGGCGATACAGAGCAGGTCGCATACTCGCCCAATGACGGGGCGGTTGACCCGGTCTTGGCGACACAAAAACTCGTCGACGCGGCTGTGCAACTGGGCGCGACTTTGATGACCAATTGCGCGGTTAAGACCGTTTCTGAAAAGCCGAATGGCCGGGCGGTCCTGACCACAACTTCAGGCGAGATCGAAGTCGACAAATACGTGCTTGCAACTGGCGCCGACCCTCACGCAACAAAGACGTTGGCAGGCTTTGATATCCCGCAACGAACAACCCCTGGTGTAATCGTCGTGACCAAGCCGCATGCGGCGCTGATCGAGCGCATCATTGCCGCGCCAGGCGCACATATTCACCAGCGACTGGACGGCAGAATTGTCCTTGGAGAGCAAGCCGGTGCGCCGGACACAGCAGCCCATGCGGAGCGTCTTCGGGCGCGGCCCAACCGATTCCCCGCGCAAGTCTTTGCAGACCAACACGCTGCTCAAATGATGACCATTGCTGAGCAATTCATTCCGGGCATTTTGTCAGCAGACGTGGAGGACGTGTTTATCGGATGGCGCCCTCTGCCGCTTGATGGTCATCCGGTGATCGGGTTCAGCCCGGCCAATTCAAATGCTTATCTGGCAATCATGCACAGTGGTGTTTCACTGGCGCCCATCATCGGTCAAGTGGTCGCCCGAGAAGTCGCGAGCAGTCAATCTGCGCCCGAACTCGCTGCCTACCGGCCGGACCGTAAATTTGATGAGGTGCGCCGTTATTAGCGTGTGTGGGATCGTAGTGTGATGATCAGGTTTCGGAAGCTGTATTACGAGGTTCCGCACCAGACTTTTCGCTTTGGCTGAGCCCGAATATCTGGTTTCCTGTTTTGCGGATGGCGGGAATTCGAGCGTCATTTTCTGACGACAATAACATCTGTCCGCCGACAATCGCTGCGTATTGCACGAAGGCAAACGCCGCAGGATCTTCGACCTCGGGTTGAAGCAGTGCAATCATGCTCGCCAACCCCTGAATGCGGAGCTCGTCGACCTGCGACAAGAGCTTTGCGACCAGCGGTTCCTGTGCCGCGAGGATGCGAAGCTGGCGTTCAAAAGCGCCGTCCCATTCCATAGAAACCCCGCGCATGATTTTGCGCTTACCGTCTGCGCTGTCTTCATTTTGCAATCGCACTGCCAAAGACGTCAGCGAGGTCGACTGCCATGCTTCGATCATTGCGATGAGAAACGCGTCCCTGGATTTGAAATGGTGATAGAAGCTTCCCCGCGTTTTGCCGGCAGATTTGGTCAGTCTTTCCAACGTCAATGCCCCAGGGCCTTCGGTTTTGAGCAGAGACTGGCCCAGTTCTAGCCAATGCGTCTTGCTGAATCGTGCCATTCGGAATTGACTCCATACCGTTCGGTATGTTTGGTAGCACGAAACAATATCCGAGGTCTATATGGCGCCGCTTCCGAACCGAGATGCGTTCACACCGCCCGCACCTTATCCCGGGTCGAAAGATCTCGGAATTTTTCAAAAACTAAGCCGGAATATGGCCTCGCAAATCGGCAGCCTGCCGAATGCGGTCTATACTTGTGAGGCATGGAAGCCGCCGCTGCCGGGTATGCCGCTTTTTGTCATGGAGCCCGATCTGGTGAAACGGGTCCTATTGGATCAGATCGAGGCGTTTCCGCATGGCGCCTTGTTCGACCGGATCATGCGCCCGGCCTGGGGGGACGGATTGCTGCTCGCGCAAGGCGATGATTGGAAAATGCAACGGCGCGCTGCTGCACAAGCGTTTCGTGCCAGTGGCATGGTGGCGCTGGCGCCGATCTTCATTGCCGAAACTGAGGCCCTGATTGCAAGATGGTCCGATGCTGGGTTCGGCGCGATTGACTTGCATGAGCAGATGAAGCGCCTGACCTTCAATATCATCGTTGAAACCATGCTGTCCGGCGCTGACCAATTCGATCGCGACGTGTTCCGGGAAAAAGTGCAGACATTTTTCGATGATATTTCAAAACTGCGCATGAGCTATGTTTTTCGCGGTGATGCCTATCATGCGGACCGCCCCCACGCACCGTCTCCGCATCGAGCAGAGCTCATCGCGCATATGTCCGAACTGGTTCAGCATCGCCGGGCTGCGCCGCCGCGTGGTGACCTGATCGATCTGCTCCTGGTTGCCGAAGACCCAGATAGCAAAACGCCGATGAGCGACAAACAAATTGCTGACAATCTGCTCGGGTTTGTGCTCGCGGGTTACGAGACGACTGCTGCGGCGTTGACCTGGACATTGTATCTTATTTCAGCGGATGACGCGACCGAAGCGAGATTGCTTAGCGAATATAACACCGCGAGCGAGACAGGTACGACGGCGCTGGCTTTTACCGAGCAAGTGATTTCAGAAGCCCTGCGCCTCTATCCGCCCGCCTTCATGCTGACGCGGGTTGCTGCCCGGGGCACACGTCTTGGAGCATATCGAATAAAGCGTGGTCAGCGGATCAATATACCGATCTGGGCGATCCATCGAAACCCGAAAAACTGGCCGCAACCGCACGCGTTTATACCGGAACGTTTCGCGGCCGAACGCCCGGATCCACCACGGTATACTTATATGCCATTCGGCGCCGGACCTCGAATCTGTATCGGTGTCGCATTCGCGCAGACCGAAATACGCTGCATCCTGGCGACGCTCTTGCCCAAGGTGAAAATCAGGCCGCCAAAGCGAGACAGGGTCTGGCCAAAAACAGAACTGGCTCTGGTCCCTCATGAAAAGATGATGGTCGATATTTCTCGGCGATGATGATCAACGCGTCGGCGCTGTCGCTCCGGACGCTGGCGTGTATTGCTCAGAATTGCTCTCGAATTTGGCGCGGCCGTAACCCTTCAGCAAACGGGTCAGTTTCTTGATCAGGTGCCGATCTGTTATATCCGAGAGTCCTGGCGTGTTGAGCGCAAAGCGATAAGCGTAAAGCCGTCCGAACATCACCAGCGCCGTAAGGGAGCCGATGATCTTGTCGCCGGTTGAAATCTCGACCCCCATTTTCTGGGCGACAGAATAGTCTCCCCCGCAATGATTCTTGACCAACAACAACTTCGACAGGCTGAGCTCCATCCGCTTGCGCAGTGGGCCGCGCAGAAGGTTCTCATTGGCGACTTCAGCGTTTACTGTCGACCGAACAAGTTCGCCGCACGTATCATCGTCCCAGGCTTTTCGAAGAGTTGCCTGACGCGTCAGCATAAGATCGACGATTTCCTGCGGATCATCAGCGAGCAAATCGGCGGGTAGGCCAAGTAGGAAACAGCGAAACCGTGCCAGCTCTACTTTCGCACGTTCATCCGCATTGAATTCAGTTCGGCCATTTTTGAGCAGTTTAGCAGAAACAAAGAACATGCCGACCATGCCTGCGGGCATTTGATCGACTTGCGGAATAGGTGTGCCATAGACACCGACATCCCAGCGATTAGTGCGCATGATATTGAACCGAACCATAGAGTGCATCAACCGCACTTTGGCGGCCGCTTTGAAGCCTTCGCCATATCGTTCCAGCGCGCCCGGCATGACGGTGGTGGTGAAGAAATTGGCGGTTTCTTTCACGCGGCCAGCAGAGGATGAATTGGACAACGTTCCAGTCATCGCCATGGGCAGAGCGGCATAGGCATTCATGAAAGTCGCCAGGAAAGTCCCGCGAATGGCGTAAGGAACGAAATTGGCGAATTCATTACGCTCCATGCGCGCGCCCTTTTCGACCAGATCCATATCCAGCCAGCTGGGTGTATTTTCCATCGATTCGATCATCTGGACGAGTTCGGCGGGCGGCGTGTCGACGGCGTCCAATCCGTGGTCGCAGGCCGTCTCAAGCATGCTGACCAGGTTGCGAAAACCATATTCGGGGATCAGCGCAGCATAAGCGTCAGCCACGACATCGCCCATCATCGTATATTTTCTAATCTTCTCCATGCGAGCTTGATTTTGCAGTAAATCAGCGCGGACTTTCGGGTCCATCCCCTCGAGCTCCGAGACATCTTCCGGGGCACCAGCATAGCGTTCAGGTGTGACCGAGAAGTCCACATTCCCATAAATAGAAGGCACTTCTGTCTTCTGGTTAGTCATTTGATCTGGTGGAGTATACATATCGCCGCTCTCACTATTCTGACGAAGCGGTAGCAATATTCTGCGGCTGGGTCGAGAAATTCCGGTTTCACAGGGACCCGGTGCTGGATCGCCCCGGGGATAAGCGCTAATGCGGCGCAATGAGATTACCGCCGCGCCCTGACTTGGTCTGGAAAGATGATGGTACGCCCGTCGATCCACGCGTGGATGATGTCTATTATTCGGTGGCGGATGGATTGGCGGAGAGTCGCGCCGTATTTCTCGCCGGATGCGGATTGCCAGAAGCCTGGCAAGTGAAAGAGCAGTATACGATCGCCGAGCTGGGCTTTGGTACGGGCCTGAATTTTCTGGCCGCCTGGCAGATGTGGAGGGATCACAAGTCCGCAACCGGCTGGCTGAATTTTGTCAGCTTTGAAGGCTTCCCACTCGACCGCGAAGATGTCGAGCGAGCCCTGCGCCCGTGGCCGGAATTGCGTGACCTTGCAGACAATCTTTGTGACAGATGGCCAGCGCGCGCCAAAGGGGTTCGACAAATCGTCTGGCCAGAGGAACGCGTGACATTGATCCTGCACGTTGGATTGATAGACGAGACATTGCCGCAATCTGTCTTTACCGCGGACGCCTGGTTTCTCGATGGTTTCAGTCCGGCCAAGAACCAGGCCATGTGGGACGAAGCGCTCTGGCCTCTGATCGCCGAACGGTCAGCGACTGGCGCAAAGGCAGCGACATTTACCGTCGCCGGCGCGGTCCGCAGGGGCCTGTCGGAAGCAGGTTTTGTGGTTGAAAAAAAGCCGGGGCATGGGCGCAAGCGGGAGCGCCTGGAAGCGGTTTATCCGGGCGGTATTGAAAGCCCTTCATCGGACGCCGTTGACCGGCAACGTGTGGCAATCGTCGGGGCCGGGATTGCTGGTGCCTGTTTAGCCGTATCGCTGCAACAACGCGGCGCCGAGGTCACTGTCTTTGATTCCGCGCCGGGACCAGCCCAAGGCGCAAGTGGTAATCCACTGGCGCTTGTCATGCCAAGACTGGATGCTGGAGATACGGTGCACGCCCGGTTGGTGGTTGATGCGTATCTGAACGCTCAGGCGTTTTATTCGGGTCGACCAGGCGTCAGCCCAACTGAAACAGTGCACAGGCCGCGCGACGAAACCGAAGCGGCACGGTTTAAAAAAGTCCTCTCCGATCCGCCGCTTGGCCTGGATCAGCTCGAAGCGCTGCAAGGCGGCCTGCTGCATAAAGGCAGCCTGGTGATTGAGCCCGCCAAGCTGCTGCGAGCCTTGCTGCAAGAAATTGACGTCCGCTGGGCGCATGCCGCCGACCTCGACCCACAAGCACGCACGCTGAATGGCGAGGTGTTCGATCAGATCGTGCTGGCAAATGGCTGGCATATGCAGCGGGACCTGCCTGACCTGAATCTGGATAATCGTCTTGGCCAGGTCGAGTGGTTCACATCGGACATCCTCGCGCCTGCGAGTGCCATTGCAGCCGGACCATATGCTGTTGCGTCAGGTAACACGCGCCTTTGGGGCGCGACGTTCGAGGGTCATACGGGCGGCCCGCCCCAGATCAGTGAGGCGGCAAGCCGAGAGAATCATCAAGGTCTGCGGACGCTGGCCCCATATTGGTGGCAACAGACCAAGCAATATCCCATTCAGTCGCGAGCTGGCGTGCGGGCATCGACCGCTGATCAAGTGCCTCTGGTCGGGCCTTGGCCGGATGTCGCGGCGATGCGCCAGGACAGGTCAGCGCTTGAGAGGGCGGCATGGCGTATCGCGCCTGACGCTTATGGTCTCTCGCGACTCCACATCGTCGGCGGGTTCGGATCGCGTGGCTTTACCTGGGCACCCTGGGCGGCTGCAATCCTCACAGCGCAGATCTTCAGCGATCCGCTGCCTGCCAGAGCCGAGGCGCTGAGCGCGATTGTCCCGAATCGGCAAATTTTGCGCTCGATGAAGCGAAACTCACACACGTAGCTTATTTTTCGGTTGGAATAATTCACCAAGAAATAGCGCGAAAGAAGTATTTTTCGCCTTTTCGGGGATTTTGCCGGCGTTGACAGCGCTGACTATCAGTTTTGACAGCGTTTACCTCGGGCTCAGGGGTGGCATTGGCCAAACGCTTGCAGTTGTATCCCCACCTTCGGTGGTCAGACCAATTTTCCACCGACCAAATCTTACGTGCGCGCAGAAGCTCAGGGGAAGAAAAACGTGTCTCAGCAGAATGTAGAGTTGGCAGATCTCGGTATCGAGGCTGGCGAGGTTCGAAAGAACTGGAGTGCGGAACGCTTGTACGAACAAGCGGTTCGGAGCGGCGAAGGCGAAGTTGCCAAGGGTGGGGCCTTGCTCGTCAAAACCGGGAAACACACAGGGCGATCGGCCAAAGACAAGTTCACAGTGCGCGATGAAAGCACTGAAAGTACAGTCTGGTGGGACAATAATGCGTCCATGACCCCGGCACAATTCGATGCCCTTTGGGACGATTTCCAGGCGCATCTTAAAGGCAAGACGCTTTACACCCAGCAACTATTCGGCGGCGCAGATCTTGATCACCGTGCGCCTGTACGGATCGTCAATGAGTTCGCCTGGCACAGTCTGTTCATTCGTCACTTGTTACGCATTCCTACAGCTGACGAGTATGAAAGTTTCGCGCATGATTTTACCATCATAAACAGCCCAAGCTTTCGTGCCGACCCGGCCAAGCATGGCACCGTGTCTGACACCGTCATCGCCGTAAACTTTGCCAAGAAGATCGTGCTGATCGGTGGCACCAGCTATGCTGGCGAAACCAAGAAGTCAGTGTTTACCATCCTCAATTACATACTGCCAACCAAAGGCGTTATGCCGATGCATTGCTCAGTCAATGATGGCGGCAATGATGATGCGGCGATTTTCTTTGGCCTGTCGGGTACAGGCAAGACGACGCTGTCAGCTGATGCCAGCCGGACTCTGATTGGTGATGATGAGCATGGCTGGTCCGAAAACGGCCTCTTCAATTTTGAAGGCGGCTGTTATGCCAAGATGATCAATCTCTCACGCGAGAATGAACCAGAGATTTTTGCCACGACCAGCATGTGGGGCACAGTCCTGGAAAATGTCGTGATGGATCCCGAGACCCGTGAGCTCGACTTTTTCGACAACACGCTGGCCGAGAATTCACGTGGCGCTTATCCAATCTCTGCGATTGAGAATGCCTCACTTAGCGGTCGTTGCGGCCAGCCGAAGAACCTGATCATGCTGACTTGCGATGCATTTGGCGTCATGCCGCCGATCGCCAAGCTGACACCTGCGCAGGCCATGTACCACTTCCTTTCTGGGTATACGGCGAAAGTCGCTGGCACAGAAAAGGGCGTCACGGAACCAACTGCAACGTTCTCAACCTGCTTTGGCGGGCCGTTCATGCCGCGCCATCCAAGCGAGTATGGCAAACTGCTCGGCGAGCTGATCGCTAAGTATAATGTCAATTGCTGGCTGGTTTCGACCGGTTGGACTGGCGGTGCACATGGCGCAGGCCATCGTATGCCAATCAAAGCCACGCGTGCACTGCTCAATGCGGCGCTGGACGGTTCACTGAACCAGACAGATTTCCGCGAAGACGAGACCTTTGGCTTCATGGTGCCAACCGCGTTGGACGGTGTCGACAGCACGATCCTCAATCCGCGCGATACATGGTCGGATGTAACTGCGTATGATGCGCAGGCCGAAAAGCTGGCCAAGATGTTCATCGACAATTTCAAGATTTATGAAGCGCATGTCGACGCAGACGTGAAAGCAGCAGGGCCTCGCGTTCGCGTACCTGCCTAAGCTTGATTGCTGAGATAATTGAACAAGCCCGCGGCTCAGGTCGCGGGCTTTTTTGAACTTAGTCGCAGGCGATCCGTGTCGCTCGAAGCTTGTATTGCGGCAGCCATTCGCCGGCATTATCCTGTATATAGCTGACGCGGTGCCAGTGATCGGCGTCTTCAACAGTAAAGTCGGCGAGCAGTTCGATCTGCGTCGGATAGACCTGCCACATTGTCAGCTTGCCGCTTTTCATGGCCGCCCGCAGGTCCTGCACGCGCTTTGTGCCAGTCGCGACCCACATCATTTTCCATTCTGCGGCTTCGGCGTCATACATGCGGACATTTACGCCACGCGAGGCATCTGGTTGCAGACCCGGGTCAGGATCATACCACTCATCGGTGATCATCATGCCGCCCATACTGTACCAGCCATTCCAGCGGGCGCGTGGTCCTGGCCGCGGCGGCGACCATCCCGCAGGGGTCATGATGTGGCTGGTGATTTCAAAATCGCCAATCAGGAAGCTGAACTGTGTGAGTTCCGCCGGGGCGTGTGGATGCGGGCTGCCATAGTCGCAGCGCGGCGCAATTGGCGCGGCAGAGGCAGGATCCGGTTGTGCCATAGGATCTGTTGTGCAGGCGACCGCAAATAGCCCAGCGAGCGTGATCGTCGATCCAATTGATTTGCGCATCTCATCCGCCCTCATAATCTTTCAGGACAGCCTATGCCGGAGAGGTTCATTCCTCAAGCGGTGCGCTTTTCGACTGTTTGCGACGCAGAAACATCAGGCCCAAAGCCGCGACTGCAATAACTATCGCGATCAAGAAAAGAGCGAGTTTCGTCGGCGTGAGATAGGCTTTCAACCAGACCAGATCTCCGTGGCCGGTCAGCGCCATGACTTGCACAATCCCTTCCGCCAGATCTGTTGGAATGACGGCGATCGCAGGCAGCGCAAATATGGGTTTGAACGCCCGCAAAGCGAGCCCGGCAAACAGAGGCCCATAGGTCAATGGATAAGCCACATCCAGCGTCGCTGTTGTCCACGCGTGAACGGCCTTCTGAAGCGCACTGAGCTCTGCAATATGCGAGCGAACTTTCTCAGGGTCGCTCATCTCATCTATCACCTCAAAGTCCCAAACCGCCATGATCACCGCAAAGCCGATGGTTTGCAAAATGAACAGCGCGAACAGGATCCAGAGCGTCAGGGGTTTAGTCAGAATTTTTGTCATGGCTTGAGTGTCGCACATGCTGAAGTGAGGGAGAACCGCTATTTTTAACGGCACCCTGAAATCGTGGTCACAGCTTGAAGACCCGCCGGGCATTACCGGAAAGGAATGCGGATTCTTGAGCGTCCGTGAGCTCCAAGCTGCTGAGTTTACTCAAGCACTGGCTTGGCGAGATCATCGGCCAATTGGTGCCGAACATCACTCGGTCTGAACCCATGCCTTTCATGAATTCTACAAAGTCTCTCGGTAGCCGGTGCAAAGCGTAGGCTGAAGTGTCGACATAGAAGTTCGGAAATTTGATGGTCAGAGAGATCAGTTCATTGATCCAGGGAAAACCAACATGCCCGCCAACGACAACCAGGTCTGGAAAGTCCAGAAATACATCTTCCAGGTATGGAATGGGGCGGCCGGTTTCCGATCGCAGTAGTGGTCCGGTATGTCCGATCTGGGTGCAGAATGGAACACCAGCATCAACACATGCAGCATAGATTGGATAGTATCGGCGATCATTTGGCGGCAAATCCCAGAGCCAGGGGACGACGCGGACACCGACAAATCTTTCGCCATCCACCCAGCGGCGAATGTCCCGCACGGCTTGCATAGGGTCAGTGAGGTCAACCGAGGCCAATCCACGAAAGCGGTCGGGAGCCGAGTTGATTTGGGCGTCGACTTCTTCATTGCTGATCAACCAGCCTTGTGGTCCGCACCATGCTGATAGCAAGCTAATAACCACATCTGCATCGTCCATTGCCTTGAGAGTCATCTCTGTCGTCGGAACCAGCGGTTTCTCTTCCTGTCCGGTCCATCGCAGCAGCGTGGCGAGCCATGGCGACGCCGCCATGCGTTCAGTTGTCATTTGCGCCCAGACGTCTATCGCTGCCATGGAAGAACCTCTTGTTTCAATATACTTCACTCGTGTAGTATATTGTTGCCTTGGGCGTCAAGACTGGAAGCGAGAGATGTCTGCATCGAAAAACCGAATCTATTTTTTACTGCAACGCGCAGCCCACCGCCTGAAAACCGAAGCGGATGGTTCGCTCCTCGAAGCGTGCGGCCTGACGACCGCGCAAGCCGCAGTTATGACGATCGTTGCAGAGGATGGCCCGGTTACGCAGAAGCACATTGCGTCGGCGCTCGCACAAAGAGAAAGTGCGATTACCGCGATGGCGTCTCGGCTGGTCAAAGCCGGGTTCATCACCAAAAACAGGTCGACAACAGATTCCAGGGCGTTCGATCTCACGATTACCGAGGCCGGCGAAACCGCCTTATCCGCGACCCGAACAGCGTTTGGCGAGATCAACGCAAAACTTGATGCAGATATCAGTGCGGTAGAAATGGACGCCCTGGCACAACAGCTGCAGAAGATCCTGAGAGCATTTGAAAAATAGCCCGTCGAGGACAGCTTATGGATCTATGCGCCCGCACTCGGCCGCGCAGAAACCGTATCATGCCAACGCTTCAAATGCTTCAGCGTCTCATCATATGGCACGCCGACCAGGCCATTGGCGAAGTCGAGGCTGGCCAGCAAGACAGCGTCGACAACACTATAATCATCGCCCGCAACAAACGCATTGTCAGCCAGTTGCGCGTCTAAAAGTCGGTACCCAATCTGTGTCCGTTTGCGATTCTGGTCTGCTGCTTCAGGGATTTGCTTGATCAATCTCGCGGTGAGCGGGTGACCATGGATCCAGACCATTCCAACAGGCACCATAAAATTCAGCTCAACCCGTCGAAGCCACATTTCGATCTGGGCTTTTTCAACAGGGTTGCGCCCAAACAAAGGCGGCTCTGGTTGGAGTTCTTCAAAATAGCGACAGATCGCAACTGATTCTGAAATACAGGTCCCGTCGTCAAGTTCGAGGACAGGAATGCTGCCAATCGGGTTCTTTTTGAGAAAGTCCGGTGCTTTCTGTTCGCGTTTCATAATGTCGACATGGACGAGAGGGACTTCAATGCCCTTTTCGGCCAGAAAGATCCGAACCCGGCGCGGGTTGGGACCGGTTTTGAAATCGTAGAGTTTCATGTCGGCTTAAGCCTCCAGCATAATGACACTGCCATTGCGGCCATAGTCTGGTTCCCCGCAATGGTTGCGGCGTCGGTTCGAGAAATAGTCGTCGTCCATTGCGCATGTATCATGCCCGATACTGTCCACGGCGCTAACGCCTTCTCGCAATAAGACGGTCTGCACATAGCCTGTCAGATCAAAATGCAGGCGATCGTCACGCCCGGCTTTGAACAGACGATCTGTCCATTCATGTGTGCCAACGAACGTATCACGAAATTCCGGACCGACTTCATAGCTGTCTTGCTGAATGGCAGGACCAATCGCGGCGGTGATATTGTCGCGATCGGCACCGAGTGCTTCCATGGCCTCCAACGTGGCTTCGCAAATCCCCGCCAGAGCGCCTTTCCAGCCGGAATGTGCAGCGCCAATGACTTGCGATTCGGCATCAGCAAACAGGATCGGGACGCAGTCTGCAGACAAGATGCACAGCGCCAGACCGGGGACTTTCGTCACCATGCCATCGGCTTGTGGCCGCGTGCGCCAGGGTTCTGTCACAGTGACGGTTTTGGCGCTGTGAACCTGAAAACAGGAGAGCAGCTTTTCGGCGCCCATCGCATCGCGAATACGGGCGCGATTGTCTCGAATGGCCTGGGCTTCATCGTCTGAGCCCTGGCCGATATTCAAGCTTTCATAAAGCCCGGTCGAAACGCCCCCTTTTCGTCCGAAAAAGCCGTGCTTGATACCGTTCAGCGTCGAGAGTTTGTGTCCAAGAGCATGCGGAGGCGCAGTCATCATTTATCCTTTGGAAGAATGGCAAACGGCTTGAAGCTTGTTGCCATATAAGTCTCGAACATACCCATCGGTGAGTTCGCCATAAGCAGCTCCCTCTTCGGTTTCCATAAATCGCGGAATATCCAGCGCCGTCATGATCGCTTGGTAAAACGTTTTTGCGCGAGGCCAATCATTGGTTCCCAGCGTAATATGACTGAACATAAAAAATGGCCCCTCGAAACTCGAATAAGCCTCGAGACTATGGTCATTATAGCAGTTGGTCTAGCGCTAACGCGGGGCGCGCTTGGCGAGAATGCGCTGCAAAGTGCGACGATGCATGTTCAGACGCCGTGCGGTTTCAGACACATTGTGTCCGCACAGTTCATAGACGCGCTGAATATGCTCCCAGCGAACGCGATCAGCGGACATCGGGTTTTCAGGTGGGGCAGGCAGTCCATCTCCCGAATTCACCAGAGCCCGCACAATGTCTTCGACATCTGCTGGTTTCGCCAGATAATCAACGGCGCCAGCCTTCACAGCCGCAACCGCCGTGGCAATCGCGCCATAGCCTGTCAAAATGACCGCGCGTGCATCTGGTCGGTAGCGATGCAATACTTCCACCACATCCAATCCAGAGCCATCTTCAAGCCGCAAGTCGAGAACAGCGAAGGCTGGCGGGTTCAGCCGAGCAATATCGCGTGCTTCCGACACTTTTGATGTCGCAGAGACCAGAAACCCGCGCTGCGTCAGCGCGCGCGCCAGGCGTTGCAAGAATGGACCGTCATCGTCGAGTACGAGACAGGTCCGATCCTCAACGTCTTTGAGGCTGTCATGCAGTTTTACAGTTACTGGAGATTCCATTTCTTGCTCCTTCAGCCCTCAATCTATGTTACTTTCCGTATTGTCTAAAGGCTGTAATTCAGCTCTAGGCCACACCGCTTGAACAATAGCCCCGTGGCGAGGTGCCGCGCGGTTGCGTGTCGCAATACGGCCGTTTGTACGTTCAATCAGTGTTTTTGCAATAAAGAAGCCAAGGCCCATATCACCGCCGCCAAGTTGTTCTTCGCCTCGCTGTGAAACATAAGGCTCGCCGAGCTTTGGCATCACTTCCGCTGCAAACCCCGGACCGTCATCGCGGACCGTGACTATGAACTGCTCCGCCGTCCAGTTTGCGACGACGCGCACCTCTGAGTCAGCGAAACTCACAGCGTTCTCGATGAAGGCCCCGAGCGCGTGCAAGACTTCCGGACTTCGCCGAATGATCGGCACTTTCGGTTCGCCATTTTCGCCGGCTTCATATGTGACTTGCACGGCGACGCCGAGCCCCTTGTGCGGCGCAGCAGCTTCTTCAACCAAGGCGCTGATCGGCATGCGAGCGTGCACAATGTCGCTGGCTTCTCTGGCTTTGCCAAGGCGCTGCAGGATGTCCCGGCAGCGTTCGGCTTGTTCAGCCATCAACGTGGCGTCCTCGCGATATGGGCTGTCCTCAGGCAGCTCCGCAAGAAACTCTTTCGCAACAAGATGGATCGTGGCCAATGGCGTGCCGAGTTCATGTGCGGTCATCGCCGACATTGCGCCAAGTGCGGACAGTCTTTGTTCGCGTGACATGACGACTGCAGCCGCGTCGAGGGCGCGCACCATTTTGGCTTCGTCTTCATTCACGCGCTGTGCTGACAGGGCGAAGAACACGATGCCAATGCACAATGCCGCAAAATGACCGGCTTCAAATAGTTGCGGGAAGACCAGTGCTTCACCTTCTCGCCAAGGCAGTTCAAGCGCAAACATTGGCAGCAGGGCCGCAAGTCCAATCGCCAGAATTGAAATCAGCGCTGTATATCGACCTCGCAAACTCGACGCGGCAACCGTGACGGGTGCGATCAGGAAGAGCAGGAACGGATTGGACAAACCGCCAGTGAAACTGATCAACAAACCAAGCTGCACAACATCAAAGCCAATCTGCAAGGCGGCTTCCCATCCTTTCAGAAGCTGGGGGCCAATCGCTGCGAATGACAGGAAGACATTGAGCCAGGCCGACGCCGCAATCACCGCAAGACACAAACCCAGCGGTAGACTGAATCCAAGACCGTAATAGACGAATAGAACCGCCAGGGTCTGCCCGGCTACAGCAAGCCAACGCAGAGTCATCAGCGTCGCCAGCCGCGTATGACCTCGCGCGGCGCCGACCGTGGACAAACCTTCCGGCAGCAGACTTACCAGAGCCTCATCCATACCAGCGCGCGAGGCATTTAGATCTTCCAAACCAACTCTCCGAGTGCGGCGACACGGCCCCTTATCATAATCTGCAGACATGCCATATCGCTTGTATGAAAGTCTTTCGGTCTCTCTCTCTCGGGTTTGCAGGTCTCGCCATTGCCGCTTGCAACCCATCTTCAACAGATGCCACCGCAGGCGGCGCGCAAGCTGGGTGTATGACACGGGCCTATGACTCGATTGGCGGCCCGATCAGCCTGATCTCGCACACCGGTGAGCGGGTGACCGAAGAGACTTATAAAGGTCAGCCAACATTGATCTATTTCGGTTTCACGTTCTGCCCGGATATCTGTCCGGGAACCTTGGTCGCGCTGAACCGGGCTTATGACGCCCTGCCGGACAATATCACCCCGCCTCAAACTCTGTTGATTACAGTCGACCCGGAACGCGACACGCCAGCAGCGTTGGCTCAATATGTCTCAACCGCCGCGTTTCCTGACAACCTGGTCGGGCTAACAGGCACATCCGAAGAAATCACCGCTGCGGCGGATGCTTTCATTGCGCAATTTGAGCGTATCGAGACGCCTGACAGTCTCGCCGAATATACGATGGACCATACATCACTGCTCTATTTGATGGATGAAAACTGGGAGCTGAAGACTTTCTTTGCCGAAGCCGATGCAAATCCTGACTATATCGCTCAGTGTCTGGCCCAGCATTTAGGCTAGACAGCAGGCGCTAAATCGCTCGGTACGACTTGCGTGCCAGACAAGAATGAAAACAAAATCGCAATCGCAGCCGCGCTCGTCCCAACGCCCAGTTTGACATAAGCTCGGCGACGGAACGTGTCAGCTGTGGACGGGGAAACGCCCATGCGCTCTGCAATCTGGTTTCTGGTCAATCCTGCGCCGACCCAGACCAATAGCTCGACCTCGCGGTGAGATAGCCCGAAATGCTCTCGCGCTTCGCAAGGCCTACGGCGCGGAGACAGGTCGTAGTTGCCTACTTTAAAGCAATTATCACCCAAATCCGCGTAAGAATCTTTGATATCAAAAGTCATCGGCGCGCGCTTAATCTAGTTACCCTCTATGGCAACCGGGATTAAGCAGAATAGACTGCGAATATGCTGCTTTTGTCCCGGAACTTCGCGACGAATTTTGAAGAAATCAGCATCAAAACTTTGTAATCACCGTATTTGTGCGACTTTCTCCGAATGGCGAGACATCCCTGATTTCGGGGCGAACCAGTGGTGAAACAGAAAACTTCCCGCCAAAGTCTCGATGGTTGCGCCGCTGCCAAGCTTGAATCGGCGAAGTCCTGGAGACAGATCAGCGCGCCCGAGATCAAGGCGCTGGACATGTTGTTTCTGTAAGTCGCACATGATTTGCCACAGGATCAGATTATGAGCGCAATTGACGCGGCCCTCAGGTGTCGTGACACCGGCCTGATAAGTCGCCATGAGGCCGTGTTTCAGCACTAGCATAGCGGCAATAGGTCGACCTTTGCGCGATGCCGTGAAAACCCGTGCTTGCCCTTTGTTAGCGGCCGAATATGCCAGCAGAAAATGGCTTGGGTAAGTTTTGTAGCGCTGGCTCGCTTGTTGCGCTGCTTCAGCGTTCAGAAACCATTTATGACGTTTGGCATCCAATGGCTGATCCATCACAACCAGCTCGGAAGCTTCGGCCTTTTTGAGTTGATTGCGCCACTTTTGATGCATTCGCGCGCGCATTTCGGATGGGTCGATAAGGTCCGCGATGGCCAATTCCGCACCATGCGCCAGTTTGATCCCGCCGGTCCGCAACGCGGCAGCCGGGGCGTTCACCACCAATGGCCCTTTCTGCGCCCGACGAACGTCTCGCAAGAACGGCTTCAGCGCTATCGGATCCGAAACAACTGGTCCTCTGGAGATAAGATGAAAAGCACCGAGCAAAGGAAGCTTTCGCGTCTGTATCAGGCAGGTGCCGTCGCCGTTCGAGATCCGTGTTGTCGAGAGCCCAAGCGTGCTGCAAGTGCGTTCAAATGCTTCGGATTGCGTCAATGGCAGGGCTAGATTGGGCATGAAATAAACCTGAGGTTGAAACGCTTCACAATTGGTTAAGACTTCTGAGCCCTCTTGGTGTCAGCGAAACGGCGCGAAACCTGCACCAATCACATGTCTTGTGCAGGCTTTGGGCTTTACCAAGCCTGTGACTTATGTTGCAGTGCACCAAATTTGAGATTGGGATCATATGCTTTACACGTTTGTCGAGATGAACCGCGCGGCGTTGGCCCCTATGCGGTTGCTGGCCAAAGGTACAATGCAGGCCCTTGAAAACCCGCTCAATCCATTTGCTAAAACCTCATTTGGACGTTCCGCGCATGCCGCAAGCAGCGTGTTCGAGCGGGCAACGCGCTATTACGGTAAGCCGGAATGGCAAATTCCCAGCACAGAAATCAATGGCAAGACATGTGCTGTGACGCCAGTAAAAACCTGGTCGACACCGTGGTGCAACCTGGTCCATTTTTCCACTGAAGGCGCGCCAATAGGCCGTCCACGCCTGTTAATCTGCGCGCCGCTATCCGGTCATTTTGCGACTTTGCTGCGCGGCACAGTCGAAGCCTTCCTGCCGACCCATGAGGTATACATCACTGATTGGACCGATGCGAAAATGGCGCCGGTCTGGCTCGGTCGATTTGATCTCGACGATTATATCGATCATGTCCGCATAGCGCTGCAGCATATTGGACCGGGTGCGCATGTCGTTGCTGTGTGTCAGCCAGGCCCAGCTGTTCTGGCTGCGATATCGATGATGTCGGAAGACAAGGACCCGGCGCTGCCAGTAACGATGACATATATGGGCTCGCCGATTGATGCGCGAAAATCGCCCACAGTGCCAAACCTGCTGGCTGAGGAACGCAGTTTCGAATGGTTCCGCGAGAAAATGATCTACACGGTCCCGGCCCCGTGGCCGGGCATGATGCGCCGGGTCTATCCAGGGTTCGTGCAGCTGACCAGTTTCATGCATATGAACTGGGACCGACATGTCGACGCGCAGGCGCGATTCTTCGATCATCTGGTTCAAGGCGATGAAGACAGCGCCGAAAAGCACCGTGTTTTCTATGATGAATATCTCTCAGTGCTGGATCTGTCCGAAGAGTTTTATCTTCAGACTATTCGCCGGGTGTTTCGTGAACATCATCTGGCGCGCGGCAAATTCCGATATCGCGGTGAACGACTGGTCGATCCAGGCGCTATCAAAAAGGTCGCTCTGATGACCGTCGAAGGCGAAAACGACGATATCTCCGGCATTGGCCAGACGCAGGCCGCGCATGATTTGTGCACCGGACTTCCGTCAAAGATGCAAGTTGATTACGTGCAGCCCGGCGTTGGCCATTATGGTGTGTTCAATGGCGCCCGGTTCGAAGCTGAAATTGTACCGCGCATCAACGCCTTTCAAGACAAAGTTGCCGGGCTTTAAGCCTGCGTCCGCGTCTGCCAGCGGGTAAATCCGTAAAAAACTAGTCCCGAACCGATTAGCGCCGCGCTGACCGCGACTTCAAGCGGTCGCTCCAGCGCGACATAAACCAGCGTCCAAATAGTCAGTCCGAGATAGATCAGAGGCAGGACCGGATAGAACGGCACTTTGAATGGCCTTGCGAGATCCGGCTGCCTGACGCGCAGTACAAACAGCCCGAAGACCGCAAACAGACTGTTCAGAGCCAATGTGAAACCGGCAAATACCAGCACCTGGTCAAACGTCGCTGTGACAACAAATATCAGGGCCACTCCCGATTGTACCAGAACCGCAATCGTCGGCATGCCATCTGCGTTAGACTTGGCAAGGAAGCGCAAGGGGCGAATGTCCTGACCGATGACTTGCAGAACCCGGGGCCCGGCAATTGTCATCGCCGAAACAGTCGAAACCAAGAGCACGCCAAGCACCGCGCCTGTCAGCATCGCGCCTGTCTCACCAAAGACGTGACGCGCTGCAATGACGCCGACTTCAACTTCGCCAATCATTTTCGCCATCGGCGTGGTCAGCAGGAAGACCGCATTGAGTAATATATAGAGCAACATCACACCGAACGCTCCGGCGAACAGGACGCGCGGCAAACTGTGCTGCGGACGCTCCAGCTCATCAGTCATGTAAGTCGCAACATTCCACCCTGTATAAGCATAGCTGACATAGATCAGGGACACCGCAAACGCGCTTGAGGTCAACGCGCTTGTATCCCCGGCCCTGGGCAACAAGCTGATCGGTTGAAACTCGGCGACAAGCGCCAAACCCGCGACACTAATCGCCAGAATGACGATGACTTTTATGACCGTGAAAATATTCTGGAACCCTCCACTGGTCACGCGCTGGCGGGTAT
>CAYGUD010000009.1:19276-20093 GCA_964352865.1 uncultured Hyphomonas sp. | reverse complement strand
GGTTCGCATTAGACTGACAACACCGGCCGGAAAAATCCATTGATCGTGAGTCGGCCTTTTCTGGGATCACCTGAAAGCGGCAAGTCATTGTCTATCATACCGCTATGTAGCGCCGTGCCGGGATAAAGGATCAGGCTGTTATATGCCGCACCAAGAGTTGCAGTCCGCTCAAAATGCGGGGCACCATCTGAGATATATTTGGCCGTCGGTAATCCAGTCGCCCGTACACCGTTCTCGAGTTCAGCCTTATAGGTTGGAAATCGCGCTTCGGTAACAGCCTCATAACCTGTCGCTTTTTGGCGATAGAACGCGGTTCCACCATGACCCGTATGGTTGAGATAAATCATGACGGCGAGCTGATCTTCATCAAACCCGTCAAAATGCGGCAGCCTCTGGATCGGCGTGAGTTGCGCTTTTGGCGTGGTGACGATTGAATACCAGGCCTGCCCGACCCAGCTTTGGGCTTGATCGCCTGCAAGTGTCGAAACGGTTTCGCAAAGACACGCCAGGAGCTCTGGTTCAACGTCCGCTCGAATGCCGGGATAATGCGGATTGATACGCGCATAGTGCTGCTTTGCGGCGGCCTCAACAACGCCGTCGGGTTGATTGAAAAAATCAGTGACCCGAACGATTTCAATCCCGTCCTGGCCGATATTTTCAACGCTTCTGCGAGCCAAACTCGTATCGTAATTTGTCACGCCTAATCCCCAGCAAAATCAGTCAGATAAAACAAAGCAATATCAGCTTACCTCAGCCAGAAAAAGCGGCTACATAAAGCCTCAGAAAAACTGTGCGAATTATTGAAAAAATCCAGGAG
>CAYGUD010000009.1:0-19266 GCA_964352865.1 uncultured Hyphomonas sp. | reverse complement strand
ACGGCTGCCGCATTGGCCAATGATTTGGGTGAAAGCTGCGACATCACGCTAATCGAATCTGAGGCGATTGGTACAGTCGGTGTTGGCGAAGCCACCATCCCACCCATCCGCTACTTTAATCAAAGACTGGGAATTGATGAAGCAACGTTCGTGCGCGAGACACATGGCTCTTTCAAACTCGGCATTGAATTCATCGACTGGTCGCGAAAAGGCCACGCCTATTTTCATCCCTTCGGGCATTATGGTGCAGAGTTCGACAATGTACCGTTCTATCAACACTGGATGCACGCCCACATGAACGGCGACACAACGCCGATTGATGAATATTCCATGGCGTGGGCGGCTTCTAAAGCTGGCAAGTTTTCGCACCCGCTAAGTGACCGCCGCAACGTTCAGTCGCGCTTTGATTATGCCTACCATTTCGACGCCACGCTTTATGCCGCTTATCTGCGAAAATATGCCGAAACGCGAGGTGTTTCGCGCGTCGAGGGGCGCGTCGTCAATGCGCAGCAGGATAGCGATACAGGCTTCATTACATCGGTGACGATGGAAGATGGCCGGGCCTATGAAGCCGACCTCTTCATTGATTGCTCCGGCTTCTTCGGTCTGCTGATCGAGAAAACTCTCGAAACCGGCTATCAGGACTGGTCAAACTGGCTGCCCTGCAATCGCGCCGTGGCGGTGCCTAGTAAGAAGACGTCCGACATCATCCCTTTCACCAAATCGACTGCGAAGAGCGCGGGTTGGCAGTGGCGCATCCCGCTGCAGCATCGGACCGGTAATGGCTATGTCTATTGCAGTGACTATCTCGAAGCCGAAGCGGCCGAAGCAGAATTGTTGTCATCTCTGGATGGCGCGCCAATCACGGAGCCGAAACACCTGAAGTTTGTCACCGGACGCCGCAACAAATTCTGGAACAAGAATTGTGTTTCAATTGGGTTGTCGGCCGGGTTCATGGAGCCGCTGGAATCAACCAGCCTGCACCTTATTCAATATGGCATAATGCGCTTATTGGCTCTGTTTCCGGACAGCGCCATGTCATCTTTGCTCGCTGAAGAATATAACGCGCTGACAATCGCAGAATATGAGCGCATCCGCGACTTCCTCATTCTCCATTATACTGCCACTCAACGTGATGATTCCGAGTTCTGGCGCTATTGCGCGAATATGCCGATCCCGGAGCGTCTATCTTATAAGATCCAGCATTTCCGAAGTCATGGCATGGTCATCTCGGACGAGCGGGAACTGTTCCACAACCCAAGCTGGATAGCGGTCTATCTCGGCCAGGACATTGTCCCGCAGCGCGCGCCAGCGATGGCGCAGCATCGCAAAGGAGTTCCTGTCAAGGATCGCTTTGCGCAAATCGGCCAGGCGATGGCCCAGGCCGTCGACGCGATGCCATCGCATGAAGCCTTCATTGATCGTTACTGCAAATCCGCAGCGCAATGAGCCGCGATGAAATCCTGATGTGCCGGTAGCTCATTGGTCGCGCGGTCAATCAGTTTCTGAACATCGCCGAGAAATGTGTTGAGCTGTTCAGATGAGATGCGGTTGGCCATGGCGTGAAAGCTTTTCGGCATGAGCCCCTGCCCGACCATCACTTGCACCCAGCTCGACTCCCGAAACAGATCTTCCGGGTCCTTATAGAGGAGTCCATTACCTTCAAAAAGAGTCATTTTCTCAGTCAGACTTTCTGGCACGGACATGTTCTGGCAATATCGCCAGAATTCGGAATCATCTCTGTCAGTGCGATGATAGTGCAGGATTAGGAAGTCGCGGATAAGCTCATACTCGTGGCTCACCTGGCGATTATACTCGGCCTCGTTTGCAGCGTTGAATGCTTTGTTCGGAAACAATTCGATGAGCTTGGAGATATTAGACTGGATCAAGTGGATCGACGTCGACTCCAGGGGCTCAAGAAAACCGCTCGCTAATCCCAGAGAAACACAGTTCTTGTGCCAGAATTTTTCGCGCTGCCCGGTTGTAAACTTCAATCGCTTTGGCTCGCTCAATGGCGCACCGTCCAGATTTTCAAGCAGCGTATCTGACGCTTGCTGCTCGGTCGTAAAACCATCGCAGAAGACATGCCCGTTTCCGGTTCGATGCTGCAGTGGGATGCGCCATTGCCAACCGGCATCATGCGCTGTCGCTTTTGTATAAGGCAGCCATGGCTCTGTCGCTTCGCAGCCTACCGCAAGCGCGCTGTTGCAAGGCAACCATTTTGACCAATCTTGATAACCAACATCGAGGGCTTGGCCAATCAGCAAGCCACGAAACCCGGAACAATCAATAAACAAATCACCTGAGATCGCCTCACCCCGCTCCAATGAAACGGATTGGATAAACCCGCTTTCCACATCGAGCTTTGTGTCGACGACTTTGCCTTCGACTCGCGTCACGCCATTCGTCTCGCAATGTTTGCGAAGATATTGGGCGTACAAGCCAGCATCGAAATGGAAAGCATATGCCAGACCGGTCATGGAGGTATTTCCGACGCGGTCCAGTCTCCCGAACCGGTTTGCGTAAGCCGCCTTTGAATGTAGCGAATAGTCCCAAAGACTAGCATCGCTGCCTTCGGCCCGGCTGCGCAACCAATAGTGATGAAAATGCAAGTTAGCGAGATTGATCCCGGCATCGCCAAAAGTGTGCAGGTACCGCTCTCCGACGCGCCCCCAATTATTGAACTCAATGCCCAGCTTGAATGTCGCACGCGTCTCGCGAACAAATTCATTTTCATCGAGCCCCAGCACCGAATTGAGACGCCGGATCTGCGGGATCGTCGCCTCGCCAACACCGACAGTTCCGATAGTTTCAGACTCGATCAGCACTATCTTGACGGTCGGTCCCAGCAATCTCGCGAAGGACGCGGCAGCGATCCAACCCGCTGTTCCTCCGCCAACGATGACGATGTTTTCAATATGTTGGTTTTGCATTTGACTGTCTTACCCCGCTCTCGTTTCTTCGCCCAGTGGGCACAATGAAACATATTGAAAAGGCCCGTCCGAAGACGGGCCTTTTCGGGAGGAAACTAACTCTTCAACGAAGAGCTAGAATTTCTTCGACACCGTGATGTTATAAGTGGTGCCATATTCTTCGTGTCGGCTCGGGAACGTCACGCTTGAATTGGTCGTTTCGGCTTCGGTGACAAATGGCTCGTTGGTCAGGTTAAAGACCTCGAAATTCACTGACAGACCTTCCAGAGATCCGGTGTCCCACTCATAGCCAATCTGAAGATCAACGATGGTTTCGTCTTGCGCTTCTGCACCCGTCAGAGAGCCATCAAATTGCGGCACTTCAGACAGGAAGCCTGAGCGATGGCGTGCACTGATGCGTGACCGCCAGCCATGGTTTTCGTAATACAGGTCACCCGACCAGACATTATCTGAGTAGCCTGGGATACGGATGTCGTCCCCCGAAATCGCGCCTGAAAGGCTGCTATCGGCATAAGTATAGCTGGCATTGAAGCCGAAGCCTTCAAACTGCTCTGGCAGATAGTCATCCAGGTTCATACGTAGCGTCGCTTCGATACCCGTAATCGAACCGTCAGAGATATTCTCCGGGAAGCTTGTGACCGCAGTTGCGACTTCAGGGTTGGCGGCGATGAACGCATCCAGAGCTGGAATACCGATCGATGTAAGCTGATCTGTGATGTCTAGCGTGTCAGATGCCGTTTCGACCCAATCAGAAAGGTCTTTATGGAAGACCGCAACTGAGACAGCCGTTGTTGGTCCAAAGTACTTCTCATAGGACACATCGAAGGAAGTCGACTGGTATGGCTCCAATTGCGGGTTACCGCCACTAATGTTGAAACAGGCATTGGTCGGCAAGGTGAAGCCCGTCAAGGAATCCGGGACGAAGTCGCCATCGGTGTCTGCACAGACCTGGTTGTTGATATTGACGGTCTGATTTGCTGCCAAGTTATCCAGACGTGGCCGTGTCACAGTTTGTGCCGCCGCGAGTCTCAGGAACGTGTCCGGAGACACTTCGAAAGACAAGTTCGCACTCGGCAGGAAGTAGCTTTCCGAAGCACCGAGTGTCTGTTGACGCTCGCCGCCACCTTGCAGTTTGGCGGTCGAAGACTGATCGACGTCCTGATACTGGAAGCCGAAATTACCAAAGACCGGGACGCCGTTGAATTCGCTTGCTATCTCAGCCATCGCATAGAATGTGGTGATGTCTTCTTCGACCACCCATTCAGTGTCGAACGTCGCCTTCTCAAGCGTGTAAGTTCCGTCTGTCAGGAAGCTGGATGGATCATACGCAATGATATCCAGACCGATATTTCCGGAATTCGTTGAGCCGACAATTCGATTGGCTGGAATGGCCAATGAGCCACCGACGAAATTAGCGCCTGCACGAATGAAATTCTCATTCGAGTCAAATGTCTTCTCTCTGTCGGTAAACAGAACGCCGCCTTTGACGCCGCTAATGAAGCTGTTTTCAACTTCATAGGCCGCTTCCAGACGAAGCTGATTGAGCTCGTCTTTGATCTTTGGCTCTTTAAGGAAGCCAACTTGGCCCCAGCCACCTGGATCTGTCAGCAGAACGACGCCTGGGTCCGTATAGTCTAGACCTGCAGCGATTTGATACTCGCCATCATCATCGAACCCAAAGCCGAGCGTGTCAGTTGGACCCGCACCAGCGAAGCCAGTACCGGCATAAGACTCATAGTCAATGTCGTTCCGGTCAAGCGTCGAACGGGCGTAATCTGCTGTCAGCGTCAGGCGGTCAGTCACATCATAAGATGTGTTCAGACCAATCGCGAAAATCTCCGCCGTGTTACCTTCGGTATCGGTCCGCAGGAATGTCGTGACATTGTTATAGGTGGCAGCATCCGCGAAACCGCTCGTGCCCGTCGTGCCCTGGAATTGCGCACTCGACCATGACGCGATTGGTGTTTCTACACCACGGAAAATGCCTGCATCTTCTGTGTCTGTGTAGAATGCATCAATTGTGGTTTGCCAGCGATCGTTCGGTTCGAACTGCAAAGCGCCTGCAACGGATGTCCGTTCGAACTCACGAGAGGAAACGCCAGTCCGGGGATTGTCCGATGGATAGACCAGACCAGTGGCCGGATCTATCGAAGTTTGACCGCTATTGGTTTTCAGCTCTCGAGACGTGAATTGCGTCGGGTTCGATTGAACCGTTGCTGCCAGAGACCAACCGATCGTGCCGTTCGCATTCTGATCAATGTAAGACCCGAATAGGCGATAGCCGTCTTCGTCAAAATCTGGGTTAGGTTGATCATTATCATTCAAGACGAACTTGCCTGAGACATTCAGCTTGCGCTCTGTATAGTCCAGCGGTCGCACAGTCCGAAGGTCGACAGCACCAGCAATACCGGTTGCGGCAAGTGTCGCATCAGGGGTTTTGTATACGACACCCTGCGCCACAAGTTCGGATGGGAACTGATCGAATTCTACGCCGCGATTGTTACCCGCGGAAACGACTTCGCGGCCATTCCATAGGGCCAGCGAAAAATCCGGGCCAAGTCCACGAATTGAGATCTGCTGCGAACGTCCGCGCACACGCTGCGCTGTCACGCCTGGCAAACGTGCCAGCGAGTCAGCGATCGAGAGGTCTGGAAGCTTACCGATATCTTCGGCGGAAATGGCCTCAACAATCGATGTCGCATTTTTCTTGGCGTTCAATGAATTCTGGATTGAGCCGCGAATACCGGTGACAGTTACAACATCCAATGTCGCTTGTTCATCTTCGTCGGCATCTGGCGCGTCCTGCGCAGAAACAGGAACACTTGCCGCTAAGGCCAGTGCTGCTGTGCCAAGTAGCCAACTCTTCTTATTGGTAAATCCTGGTTTCAATTCATCCTCCCTGAAACTCGCACGCCGTTTTGTGGCACTCCACCACGGTCTGACTCGTTTGGTGTATTGCAAATTTATGAAAACGCCAAGCCCTCAGGCATAGAATTCATGCAATTTCGCAGAGGTGTTGTGGCTAAAACACACCATTACAACCTGCTCAAAGCCTATTCAAACAGTAAATAAACCCCAGAACGCCCACCTCGACGCCGATATCAGGCGACTAGGACCTTTTTGCAAGGTTTTGCAAATTGCTGCAAAAAATTGCAAAGAAATGAAATATCACGCGCAGAATAGATTTATGGTGCGCCGCAGGATGAGCGAATAATCAGCTCAGCTGGAATCCGGTCATCATCAGGGCCGCGCTGACCAGACGAATCCAGCAGTTTTGACACCAGGACCCGTCCTGCTTTGCTGGTATCCTGATCAATCGTACTCAAAGGCACTTCAGCATAAACGCCGAACGGGACATTATCATACCCGACCACGGATATATCATCCGGCACGGAAAGACCGGCCCGCCGGATCGCCTGGATCGCGCCCAGCGCAATCAAGTCACTTGCGGCAAAGATCGCATCGAAATCGGCGTTTTCTGCAATCAACGACTCAACAACAGCTCGCGCCGACGCAACCTGAAAATGCGATGGCACGATTAGCCGGTCATCATAGGGTAGCCCTGCAAGTTCCAGCCCTTCGCGATAACCGCGCATACGTTGCGCCGCTTCAGGCGCGTCGGAGTCACCGAGGAAGACAATTTTCTTTCGGCCAAGGCGCGCCAGATGTGATGTTGCCCGACGCCCGCCAGCAATATTGTCACTACCAACAGAGCAATAGGATTGCTCTGGCAAAGACGCGCCCCAGACGACAAATCGGTCTTCGGTCTCGGCCAGACGATTGAAGGCATCATGCAATGTTGACTGCCCAAGGAAAATCACGCCATCGGATCGACTGGTCGACATCGCTGTGGCCAGCTCCTCATAAGAAGACGGCGCTATATAGCTGAGCAAGATATCGCAGCCGCGCTCCCGCGCCGCATCACCAATCCCAGCAAGGAGCTCAAAGAAAAACGGGTCAGCCATACGGCCCTCCCGGCTTTGCGGCCGCGGCACCACGATTGAGATCGTGGCATTGGCACCAATGGGTCCGGCGGGCATGTAATGGCGAAATGGATAGTCCAACTCGCGCGCCAGCTTCCAGATCTTTTGCTTAGTGCGAACGTTCACGGCCGGGCTGTCATTCAGGGCGCGTGATGCCGTTGAGATCGAGACACCCGCCAGTTCGGCGAGATCTTCCAGACGCGTGGCCGGCTTGGTCTCCATGACAATCCCTTTGATTAAACCGCGCGAATCCAAACACCTACACGCTTTGGCAAGACATTCTGGCTTAACAGATCTTCCTTAAGAGGCCTTGAAGACAGGACAATATCACCGCCCACGCTCACACTGTCGGGCAACGCGAAATCTTCGTCTCCGAAATTGAACAGCGCCAGGACGTCTTCGCCATCAACCTTTCGGTGAACGATCAATACCGACTCTGTACCAACATCCTGAAACGACATATGCCCATGCAACAGAGCCGGGTGACGCTTGCGTGCACTGAGTGCCTCCGACGTGAAGCGGAGCATACTGTCATTGCCTTGCTGCTGATCAATCGCCAATTTCGCGTGCGCCGGATCAACCGGCAGCCACGGTTCAGCAGTTGAGAATCCCGCATTCGGTTCAGCGCCTCGCCATGGCATAGGCGTTCGAGCACCATCGCGACCAAGAGTCTTCGGCCAGTTGATGATGGCTTCCGGGTCCTTCAAGCTTGAGAACGGCACATTCGCTTGCGGTAGGCCCAGCTCTTCGCCCTGATAAATGATCGGATTTCCACGCAACGTGAGAAGCAGCATCATGTAAAGCCGCGCCATATCATCCCGCTGCGAACTCGCCGCCCAACGTGTGACAGCGCGCGGCGCATCATGGTTTGAAAACGCCCAACTTGGCCACCCTTCGCTGGGCGTTTGATCCCATTGATTTGCGGATTCAATGACGCGCGTCGCATTCAGCTCTGGCGCGTACAGAAAGTCAAAATTGTACGCGGAATTAAGGCGCTGCTCGCCTTCTGTGAACGCCTTCATTTCCCGGATTGGTGCCGGGCCACCCACCTCAGCCACAGTAAATACATCCGGATACTCATTCAGCATGGCACGAAAACGCTCAATGAATTCGGCTATTTCCGGCTGAGACATATTGTATTTATGGACCTGCATGTCGAAAGGACGCGTCGCCTCATGTGACGACACACCTGAAGGCGGATTATCCCGCAAACTGCGATCATGCATCGAAAAATTCAACGCATCCAGACGGAAGCCATCAACACCGCGATCGAGCCAGAATCGACCTGCCTCGATCAAGGCTGCCTGAACCGCAGGATTGTAAACATTTAGATCTGGCTGCTCTTTCAAGAAGTTATGGAAATAGTATTGTCCGCGACGGGCATCCCACTCCCAACTCGGTCCACCGAATACGGACTGCCAGTTATTTGGCGGCGAACCATCAGCTTTCGGATCCGCCCAGACATACCAATCGGCACACGGATTATCTCGGCTAGACCGGCTTTCAATGAACCAATCATGATGATCTGAAGTATGCGAGTAAACCTGATCAATAATCACGTTCAGGTTGAGCGCATGCGCCCGCTCTATGATCGCATCGAAATCATCAAGCGTTCCAAAGATGGGGTCAACGCCGCAAAAGTCAGCCACATCATAGCCGAAATCCGCCATTGGTGACGTGAAGAAAGGCGAGATCCAAATGCCATCAACACCAAGACTGGCAATATGGTCGAGCCCCTGCAGAACGCCCCTGAGATCACCGACACCATCTCCATTCGTATCCAGAAAGCTACGCGGATAGATCTGATATATCACCGCGCCTTTCCACCAAGGCAGCGCGCTCATTTGTTTTTGCATCACTGAATTTGCTGTGCCTGCCACTCCGACCATTACTCGACCTCAAACTCAGATTTGCACACCACCACATCAAGCGCCGGCACCCGGATCGCATAACTGCCGGGCGCAGCTGCACTTACGGAACACTGACCGAGCAAGGCTGAGAAAGTGTTAGCGCGCCCATCAACCGCGACATTTATACGCCGCTCTTCGCTTTCAGCATTTATCGCGACAACAATTTCTATGCCACTCTCATAATCAATCCGCGAGAAAGCAAACAGGCTGTCATCACGGTGCGCAAGGCGCGTGAGTTGCTCGCCGCGACGCAAGGCTGGCTGGCCTGTTCGGATCGACGCAAATTGCTTGATGGCCAGATAGAGTGGGTGCTCGATGTCAAAGTTGCTCATCGCCGTCGTTGCTTCCGTCGCGATCAAGTCATTATCATTGTAAAGATCAGTTTGGCTTGGGAACATACTCTCACGCGCCAGTCGATCACCACCATCTGAGACGAAGCCTTGCTCGTCGCCATAATAAATCGTCGGTACGCCGCGCCCAAAAAACATTAAGGCATTCGCCAATCTGACACGCGCGAAGAGTTCATCATCACTCATTTCCGGATCGCTTTGGCGCAGGAATCCCGAGAAACGCCCCATATCGTGATTGCCCAGGAACGTTGGCAATTGTCGCGCTGTCTCTGCCCCGTTCTTGTAGATCACGTCAGAACGATACAACTCATCTACAAACAAACCGGGCTTGCCATCCACAATCAGACCTCGCGCGGTCGACTGAAACGCAAAATCGAGCACAGTCGGCAGCTCGGCATTGGTCGTAAACTTAGCCAGGTGCTGCGGCTTCTGCCCATCGACATAAACCTCGCCAAACATATGGAAATGATCGATTCCACGTTCAGACGCGTGCTCAAGAATAGCTGGCGCAAATGATTGCCAGAATTCATCACGAACGTGTTTGGCTGTGTCGATGCGGAAGCCATCCACGCCATAATCGCTGATCCAGTCTTTGTAGATATCGATCATCCCGGAAAGCACACGCGGGTGCGCCGTGTTAAGATCATCCAGGCCCGCAAAGTCACCATACAAGGAGTCCTCATCGACAAAATCGGTATCACCGCGATTGTGATAATAGATCGGATCATTCAGCCATTCCGGAACTTTCACGCCGGAGAATTGATCAGGGACAAAGGGTGTATAAGCCCAAGTGGCCTCCTCGAGATAGCCAAAGTTTTCCGTCGTCTGATGAACTCCATCATCACCCAGAAACCCATCATTTATCGGCGCGCCATCGCTGGCCCGGCGAGTCCAGGGATAGTCTCCAATATATCGATACTCACAGCGGAACGTCGGGCCACCCGTAACTTCAGGGTCATGACATTCCCGGTAGTTGATAATGTCGGCCGTGTGATTAGTGATGATGTCCATATAAACTTTCATGCCGCGCGCATGAGCAGCATCTACAAAGGCTTTGAAGTCATCACGGGTACCAATATGTGGGTCGACATTGGTGAAATCTGTAATCCAATAGCCATGATAACCGGATGACTCTTTTCCTTCGGGGCCTTGCACCGGATTGTTTTCGAAGATTGGCGTCAACCAGATCGCCGTCATACCCAGTCCTTGAATATAATCGAGGCGCTGCGTTAGCCCTTTCAGATCACCGCCATGATAGAATCCAAAATCCGTCGGATCGTATCCGTCTTTCAAACGCCCACCCTCGATACCGCCGCGGTCATTTGTCGGATCACCATTTTCAAAGCGGTCGGGGAGCACGAAATAGATGATCTCATCTTCAATCCGGCGATCCTCAATAGGCAGGGTCTGCGCCGTAGCGGTTGGCGCAATCTGCAGAGCAGAGTCTGCTCCGCCCGCGCCCGCACAGGCGCCTAGGCCCGCCGCCACCAAAAATGCCATCAGGCCTTTTCGAATTCCAGTTTTTGCGTCAGACAAGACATCCTCCCAGGGCGCAGGTTACTATAGATGAACGATCACTCTTTTCATTATTTTGCATAACTGACAAGCCGCTAGATCCTAATTATAACAATCTTAGAAGTATATTCGCGAAGGTTTTTGTTTTCCAATTGCAATGATTTGCAAAGCCGTGATACTGACCTAACACTGGACTGGAGGATGAGATGAAACGCGCAATCACAGCAAGCCTGATCGGCTTTTCATTATTGGCGGCAAGTTGCGTCGCTGCCGAGACCGCCCCAACCACGATCACACCGAATGACGCAGAACGGCGCGCTGAGCTCACGTCCCCTTCCGGCAATTTAACCTTTGTCTTGAGCGCCGAAAACGGCAAATTGAACTGGAGCACCGCATGGCGCGGCGAGCAGATCATTCAGCCCTCTGCGCTCGGCCTCGCCTTTAAGACCGGCCGCGATCTCAACCGAGACTTGGTTATCCAATCCGTATTGCGCAGATCAAATGACGAGATATGGGAACAGCCCTGGGGCGAACGTCAATTCGTGCGCGATCACCATAATGAATTGCTTGCCGAAGTCCATTTTTCAGATGGCACACCGGCCTTCTCTCTTCGCGCTCGCGCCTATGATGACGGCTTAGGGTTTCGCTATGAAGTACCGGATGCTGGCAGCCGCGAAATCACCGACGAACAGACAGAATTTCGCACAGACCCAAGCGCCAAAACCTGGTGGATCCCGGCAGCAGGCTGGAACCGATATGAAGAGCTTTATCGGGCAACAGAACTCTCCGCAGTCTCGCGCGCGCATACGCCGATTACTCTGGAACTACCTGATGACGGCCCGTTCTTATCGATCCATGAAGCCGCCTTGATCGACTATGCCGGCATGTGGCTAAACCAGCGCCGTCCGGGAACGCTAGAGGCCGAGCTCGCGCCATGGTCAGATGGCGTAAAGGTAAAAACCGGCGGTGCGTTCGTAACCCCATGGCGTACCGTTCAAGTCTCCGACACCGCAGCTGGGCTCGCCAATTCAGACCTGGTCCTCAACCTCAATGAACCTAATGTTTTGGGTGATGTCTCATGGGCCAAGCCAAGCAAATATGTCGGCATCTGGTGGTGCATGCATATTAACGAATGCACCTGGGGCTCGGGCGACAAGCATGGCGCCACAACAGAACGCACTCAAGCCTATATCGATTTCGCAGCAAAGCATGGTTTTGACGGCGTCCTTGTCGAAGGCTGGAACTTTGGCTGGGACGGCGACTGGTTCTCGAATGGTGAGATTTTCAGCTTTACCGACGCCTACGAGGATTTCGACATCGAGGGCCTTGCCGCCTATGCGACGGAGCGGGATGTATACCTCATCGGCCACCATGAAACCTCGGGCGCGATCACCAATTATGAAGAGCAAATGGCTGACGCCTACGCGCTTTATGAGCGCCTCGGAATACCGGCCATCAAAACAGGATATGTCGCAGATGGGGGTGAAATCACCCGCCGCGATGCAGACGGCAAGATCTATAAGGAATGGCATGACGGCCAGTATGCCGTAAATCACCACCTCCGCGCCCTGAAGCTTGCAGCAAAGCACAAGATCGCCCTGAACGCACATGAGCCGGTCAAAGACACGGGGCTCAGGCGCACCTATCCGAACGCGTTCTCACGGGAGGGCGCGCGCGGTCAGGAGTATAATGCCTGGGGGCACCCTCCGAATGACCCGGCCCACACGACGATCCTGCCCTTCACCAGAATGCTGTCGGGCCCGATGGATTTTACCCCGGGAATTTTCGACCTCAGCTTTGGCAAGTCAGTCAGCGAAGACCCGCGCGTTCAAACCACACTGGCCAAACAACTGGCGCTATATGTTTTGATCCATAGCCCGATCCAGATGGCGGCTGACTTGCCACGCAATTATGAAGCTCGTCCGGACGCTTTTCAGTTCATCAAACAAGTGCCTGTCGACTGGAGCCAATCCATCATGCTTGATGGCTACCCGGGAGACTTTGCCGTGATGGCGCGCAAGGATCGGAACTCGCAAGCCTGGTTTCTTGGCGCCGTCACCAATGACGATGCACGCAGCATAAATGTCAAACTCGATTTCCTGGACGACCTTCCTTACGAGGCACAGATCTACAAGGATGGCGAAGGCGCAAATTGGCGCACCAATCCATATCCACTTGAGCTCGATTTTCAGCTCGCCGAAAGTGGCGACACGCTGATGCTCGATCTTGCGCCGGGCGGCGGTACCGCGATTGCCTTTATACCAGCAGAATAGGGAGCAAGTCCGATGAAATACATTGTCAGCTTAAACGCAATCGCACTCATGCTCCTGGCGAGTGCGTGCGCACTGAAAGACACTCCGGAGAATCTAACCAATACGACACCAAACCTAACGGTAGAAGAAACGTCAGCGCCGGAGCCACTGCCCTCACCCAGCCGAATGCAGGCGCAAGTCATAAACCATCCAAATTTCGAATCTCGCCACGTTCAGGCGCGCACGATTTCGGTTTGGGTTCCAGATGGCTACCTACCTTGGGGTGATCAGCGATATCCGGTTATCTATGCTCATGACGGCCAGAACCTGTTTGACCCTGAAACATCTTATGGCGGCACAGAATGGGGTCTCGACGAAACTGCGCAACGCCTAATCTCTACCGGAGACCTGCCGCCGGCCATCATTGTGGGCATCTGGAACACCGATCAGCGATGGCAGGAATACGCGCCGCAAAAAGTCGTCGAGCGCCTAACTGGCGACACCAGCTCAGAATGGCTCGGCGCGGATCTGCCGCAACTGAGAGCCGATGCCTATTTGGCGTTCATCACAGAAGAACTGAAGCCGTTTATCGACGCAACTTATGATACAGCGTCCGAGGCGGAACACACCACGATCATGGGATCAAGCATGGGCGGCCTGATCTCGCTATATGCCGTGGCCGAGCACCCAGAGACGTTCAGCCGCGCAGCTGCGGTTTCGATCCATTGGCCATTGACCGAACCAGGTGGCCCCATCGCCCAGCAAGCTGATCGCGCAATGCAGTCCTACCTGGAAACGAGCGGCCTGGATCGAACGCGGCATACGCTCTGGTTTGATCACGGCACTGAGACCCTCGATGCCGCTTATCCACCTCATGCAGACAATATGGAGGCCTGGTTTCGAGCGCAGGGCTGGCAGGAAGATCAAGCCATTTTCCGCGCCTATCCCGGCACGGACCATAGCGAAGCAGCATGGGCCGAGCGGGCCGACGACATCCTCACCTTCCTTCTCAGCGACTGATCAATTTGCCGGAACGTTTCGCGGACTGTCGGCGTAGCGATCTGCAACGATATCATAACGGTCCCAGACCGCACCATCGGAGATTGAGCGGAGCAGTTTGACATATTCCGCATGCGTCCAGGCCAGCGGTGTCGCGGTGTTTGTACCTCCACCAAGCTCATACCCGAACGGGTTAGGCCCGACACCATCCCAGACTTGCTCAGGTAGGCTCAGCCCATCATTGGCGAAGAATTCCATCGAAAGAACGCCGTCCATCACCATGCGATCCAAATCTGTCGCAGCAATGGCCTTGCGATCGTCAAGCGCCATCAGAAAATGGGCGAACTCTCCTGAGAAAAATGGCCAGACGCGGCCGCGCTGACCTGGCGTATTACCACCATCTATCTCGTGATAATTGGTTCCGCGCTCGCCGTCTTCGCCGTAACCGTCATTGCCATAACGCCGGAAGCCGTAACGGCTTTGCACACCATCCTCGAACGTATAGAGGTTGCGTAAATTATCTTCGCGCTGGGTATTCTGATAGATCTCTGCGGTCTTCATGATCGACGGCGCGTTGGCAGCGCGCACACCATATCGCACCAGCTCCAGGAAGCCTCCATCAATGATGTGATCCTCGGGCAGTCCAGGTCGGCCATTATTATCGCCAAGCATGGCCTTGTCATTTGGATCCTTGTTTCTTGTCACGCGGATAAAGTGCTCACTGAAAACAAACGGCCCGTCGGTTGTGAACATCCAGTTCTCGAGATTAGCCTCTAACAAATCAGCTGCCGCAAGATAGGTTTTCGCATCTGCTGGGTCACCAAACTTTGTTGCCAGGTCCGCTGCAGTGACAAGGCCGGAAATGACAGCCGCATTCGTCGAGGGTGAATAGCCCTCCTGCTCTTCCCATCGCTCTTGCTGGGTATAGCCGAGTGACGCCTCAAACTCCGTGTTCCACAGAATGTCAGGCCGCCCGCCATGGACCAGAAAGTCCGCCGCAGGCTTCAGCATAGAGCGATAACTCTCGGCCATTTCTTCATCAGAGATTACACCTGCTTGCCAGAGCTTCCAGCCCAGCATGATCGGCATCGCCGTCTGGTCCTGCTGAATGGCGACCCATTCAATCTCGCCATCAACATGCGTCTTTTGAAGAAACCATCCCGTGACGCCTTTATTGCCAGGCGTCTCGTCTGTGACCTGAACTTTCGGCAGATAGCGGTACGCAGCGCGGGCCGTATCTTCATCGCCCATCGCCAGAAAGGCAGAAGCAACTTGGAAAAAGTCGCGAGGCCACACCGCCTTATACCCGGTCTGCGGCCGATCCGCCGGCGCCGTCTCTCCCCAGGGGTTAGACAAAGAGGCAATCAGCGCCCCGGCGTGGGTTTTATCTTCCATGATTTTGAGATTGATCGCCGACATGTAGGCGAGCGCCCCGCCATCTCCAGACGCCGCAGCTAATGCAGGAAGCGCCTCTAGCGAATCCAGGTAATTTTGCCATTGATCAGAATACGCGCTGTAAATCTCAAGCGCGCCATTTAGAGCACTCGCATCAGCATTTGATTTTGCCGCTTCGAACGAGGCTCCGAACCCAATAAGCAAAGTAGATTCCAGCCCAAGAGAAGTCTGCGCTTCAGATGAATCCGGCATCACCTTCTGGTTTGCAAAGCTCAGCTCGATCACACCCGCGACATTGCCAGGCTCAGACGCAGAAACATATGTCTGGTCCAACGCTCCATCCGCTAGGTCAGCCATCCCATCAGAGACACCAACATAACCAGTTGAAATCTGCTCTGGTGCCGCACTGCTCAGTCTCGCATACAGATGCGCATTCCCTTCATGAGCGTGCAGCCCTCCGTTGACGACGGATGAGCGATCAGCGCTTCCAGTATTCCCGAGTGCCGGATCGATATATGCAAACAGCCGATACCCCTCCGGAAGTGGCTCAAGAAGATCGCTTTTGATGACTAGCGTGTCGCGATCCGGATCCGTGAATGTCGTAACCTGGACCGCCCGATCAATCACATCATAATAGAATGCGAGACCGGTTGCCGGCGCCCCAGGCCGAGCGCCTCCATCCAGAACAAGCTCGCGCTCAGATGGTTTCAAAATACCGTCTGGTCCGACCATCAGAAATTGGATTTCACGGATTTGGGCTTCGTGGATCAGCCCCCACATCACTTCAGTGATTCGATCCTCAGTTAGCGAAAACCAGACTCTCGAAATCGGCGCCGTGGGACTCGCATCAGAGAAATTTCCTGAGGAATCGTAAGCTTCATAAGAGGTGCCAATTGCAACCTTTTGGGCGTTCGACCATGTGGCCTGCGCTCCGGGAGCGCCTGGCGCCAGGTTCGTTGATTCTGACGGTCCCACAGGACCGGAGGAATGGCAGCCGGTGATTAAGAAGCATCCGGCCAATATCATTCCCGTGACAGTTCGCGCCATAATCAAATCTCCGCAAATTTTTGCAATCACACAAGCATTGTCAAGCAGGCAAGGCGCTCGGTCAACTTGAATCTGGTGATATAAAAATTGCAAAGCCGCGAGAAATGCGCTTTACCCGAAGCCATAATGTAGACGCCAGAAATGTAGCGCACATGGGAGGATTTTGAATATGCTCAAACGCACTCTTTCAACTTTGGCTATTTTTGCCCTCAGCGCTTGCGTTGGGATGGATATACCTTCGCAAAATTCTGCAAATGATAGAAATCAAACAACAACCTATGCACCACGCCCCTATGTCAAAATAGATCACCCCGAATGGTCCGACGATGCCGTCATCTATCAAATCAATACCCGGCAATTCACTGCGGAAGGAACCTTCAACGCCGCCGCTGAACACCTTCCTCGCCTCAAGGCGCTTGGTGTCGATATCCTCTGGCTAATGCCGATCCATCCGATCGGAGAGGTCAATCGCAAAGGCAGCCTTGGAAGTCCATATTCGATCAAGGACTATTTCGGTGTGAATCCCGAACTCGGTACCGAAGAAGAATTTCGAGCCTTCGTCGACGCGGCGCATGATCATGGCTTCAAAATCATCCTCGATTGGGTTGCCAACCACACGGCCTGGGACAATCCACTCGTGACGGAACATCCAGACTGGTACGAGACCGATTGGAAAGGTGATTATCACCCGACACCATGGACCGATTGGGCAGATATTATCGATCTAGACTACTCAAACCCGGAGCTGCGCGCTTACAAAACACGGGCGTTGAAATACTGGGTCGAGACGTTCGATATTGATGGATACCGCGCTGACGTCGCCGGATTTGTTCCCCTGGATTTCTGGGAAACGGCGCGCGCCGAATTGAATGAGATAAAGCCTGTCTTCATGCTCGCAGAATGGCAGCAACGCGACTTGCACCAACACGCCTTTGACGCGACTTATGCCTGGGCCTGGAAAGAAGCGGCGCAACGCATTGCAAAAGGTCAATCTGATGCCGGCGATTTGCGCGGATATTTGAGCGAACAAATCTCGACATGGCCGCTTGACGCATACCGCATGCTTTACACCGAAAACCATGACCAGAATGCATGGGACGGCTCTACGGGCGATATTTATGGTGACGCCTATCACGCCATGCTGACGCTCTCATTTGTCACAGAAGGCATTCCGCTGATCCATAATGGTCAGGAAGTTGGCAATCAGAACCAGCTTGAATTCTTCGAGCGCGACCCAATCGACTGGGGCGATTACGGCCACCCTGATGGAACGCTGATCCAGCACCTGATTGAAATCAAGTCCAACAATAAGGCCTTGCACAATGGTGCTGCCGGCGGCCGCATCGTCCCCGTTTCCACGACCAATCCGAGACAAATACTAAGTTTTGCGCGCGAGAAAGACGGCAATCGCGTCCTGGTCCTGTTCAATCTCTCACCCAACTCGGCAACATTCACTGTCTCGGATGGACCCGCTGCAGGCGTCTGGGTTGATGCCTTAACCGGTGATACGGACACAATCGCACTCGGCTCGACAAGAACATATACCCCCTGGCAAGGACGGGTGCTGACTCGGAATGACGAGAAATAGTGGAGGAATGACATGGCTGTAGCAGGAAGCGCAGCGCCTACGGGCGACGCGATCAGGAAGCCGGAACTCAACCTGTTCCAGATCGTCAATATGTCATTTGGGTTTTTCGGAATTCAGATTGGCTTCGCGCTGCAAAACGGCAATGTGAGCCGTATATTCCAAACGCTTGGGGCTGACATGAGCACGCTGCCGCTGCTCTGGCTTGCGGGTCCGATTACGGGCTTGATCATGCAGCCAATTGTCGGATATTTCAGCGACAAAACCTGGGGACCGCTTGGGCGAAGACGCCCTTACTTCTTGATCGGCGCCATCCTGACAACCCTCGCACTCTTCATAATGCCGAACTCGCCTTATCTCTGGGTCGCCGCCGGCACACTCTGGATTCTTGATGCGAGCCTTAACATCACAATGGAACCTTTCCGGGCCTTTGTCGGCGACATGCTGCCTAGCAAACAGCGGCCACTGGGCTATTCCATGCAAACAATTTTTATCGGCTCAGGTGCCGTGCTGGCTTCGGTCGCGCCATTCGTCTTCAACGCGCTGGGCGTTTCCAATGAAGCGCCAGAAGGGATCATCCCCGACAATGTGCGCTGGTCATTCTATATTGGCGGCGCGGCATTGCTGATGGCTGTTCTTTGGACAGTCTTCTCGACCAAAGAATACTCGCCGGACGAACTCGAAAAATTCGGCAAGGACGAAGACAATATTTTTGAACAGGAAGGCGGTCTCGAAAAAGCAGAACGCCCCGTATCCAGCTTCTTCTCCAAATGGGGCGTGATCATTGCCGCGATTGGCGCAGTCTTCACTGCGGCCGTCTATTTTGCGCAGGGCGATCAGCAATTCTACATTCTGGGCGGCGGAATGATTTTGCTGGGTATACTGTACTTGTGGAACAGCGCCCTGGTCAAAACCGACTGTAATGCGCGCAATTTCCTCTCCGATGTCCTGGGCGATCTGACGACCATGCCGAGCGTGATGAAACGACTCGCTGTGGTGCAATTTTTCTCCTGGGTTGGGCTCTTCATCATGTGGATCTACACCACACCTGCCGTCGCCCTTCAGGCCTGGGAGACCGCTGACGCATCCTCAAAAGCCTATCAGGATGCAGGCGACTGGGTTGGCATCATGTTCGCTGTGCAGAACGGTGTGGCCGCGCTCTACGCATTCTTTATTGCCGGAATTGCCCGCAAAGTCGGCACGCGGTCCCTACACGCGTTTAACTTGCTCACAGGCGCCGCTGGTTTTGTCGGTTACCACCTGTTCGGATCGCAATACGGGCTGCTGATCCCAATGG
>CAYGUD010000008.1:0-20343 GCA_964352865.1 uncultured Hyphomonas sp. | reverse complement strand
GGCCTGTCACGCGTTTTGCTCCATGGTCGCCAAGATCGCCAAATGCCCGATCATTTCAGTCGATTACCGTCTCGCTCCGCAACATAAGTTCCCGGCGGGTCTTGAGGATTGTATCTCAGCCTATGAGTGGACCTTGAAGAATGCCGAAAAATACGGCGCGCCTGCGGGCCGAGCCGCAATAGGCGGCGACAGTATGGGCGGCAATTTCAGTGCGGTCATTGCTCAGGAATCAACCCGCCGCGGCATGCCGAAACCGGATCTGCAATTGTTGCTCTATCCTGCGACCGACCTGGTCACGGAGTTTCCTTCCGCCACCACATATGGCGAAACTTACCCGCTTTCGACGGACACGATGCAATGGTTCATGGAGCAATATCTGCCAGACGGCTTTGATCGCGCCAATGTTCTGCTCTCACCAGCGCAAGAGACCCGTCTCGAAGGCTTACCGCCAACGATTATCGCCACGGCCGGATTCGACCCACTGGTTGATGACGGCGCGGCGTATGCGAAAAAACTCGAAGCGGCTGGCGTCGCGGTTCAGTTCAAATGCTATGACAGCCTGGCCCACGGCTTCACCGCGTTCACGGAAGTCGTACCAGCGGCGCGGCAAGCCTGCATCGAAGTCGCAGAAATGGTCCGCGATGCTTACGCAAAACTCTGATGCGCGCACTCGTCTGCCACAAACTGAGTGAGGATTTTTCAGGGGTCGACATTCGCGACATCCCAACACCCGTGCCTGGTCCGGGCGAAGTCCTGATTAAGGTTCGCGCCACCAGTATCAACTTTCCAGACTTGCTGCTGTGTCAAGGAAAGTACCAACTGAAACTCGAGCCGCCTTTCACCCCGGGCATGGACATTTCTGGCATCGTAGACGCGATCGGCCCTGATGTGACGGCATTCGCTCCAGGCGACGAAGTCTGCGGCGGCGCGCGTTTTGGCGGCTTTGCTGAATATGCGATTGTCCACACCGATGGTCTGCAGAAAAAGCCCGATAATCTAAGCTTCGATCAAGCCGCATCCTACTCCGCCGCCTATCTGACCGCTTATGTTGCTTTGGTGCGCCGCGGACGTTTGCAAGCTGGCGAAACCCTGCTGGTGCACGGCGCAAGCGGCGGTGTCGGAATGGCGGCGGTCGATGTCGGCAAACTGCTTGGCGCCACTGTCATCGCGACCGGCGGCAGTGATGAAAAACTGGCTCAAGTGAAATCCTATGGCGCCGATCATGTGATCAATACTGGCGACGGGTTCCGCGACAAAGTCAAAGACCTGACAGGCGGGCGCGGAGCTGACGTCATTTACGACCCGGTCGGCGGAGACATATTTGATGAAAGCGTCCGCTGCATCGCTTTTGATGGCCGCCTGCTGGTGATTGGGTTCACCTCTGGGCGGATCGCAGCTGTGTCGACCAATATGCCGCTGATTAAAGGCTTTTCCGTCGTCGGCGTCCGTGCCGGGGAGTATGGGCGACAGTTTCCAGAGCGTGGCCGCGAAAATGTCGAGCAGATCTGGACCTGGGCACGAGACGGCGAAACACGTCCCTTTGTGCATGCGTCTATGCCTCTGGAACAGACAGTTGACGGGTTTCGAATGCTACAAAACCGTAAGGTTACAGGTAAACTGATAATCAATCCGTGACAGGCCTTCTCCGCGATTGCCCTTACTTACGCGTGAATGCGGGGATTTCTTGATTAAAAAAAGTTCAATTTTGACTGGAATTTTTCATACTTAACAAGCGATTGAGAATTCGGACGGGATTGCCCGAGAAGCCTTACAAAGACTTAGCTATTTGAAGTACAAAAACGTCGGCATACGAACAGTCGTGTGAGTATGAGGGACTTCGTTATGACTATTTCACGTAACCGCAGTTTAACTGCGATTCTTGCTGCGGGCCTGATTGTTGCGGCCTGTGGTGGTGGTGGCGGAGGCGATTCCTCAGTACCGCCTGGGACGCCATCCGCGGGTGGTGGATCTGGCGGCGGCGGCGGTGGTACCACGACTGACCCGGTGTCAAAAATCGACACGCCGCTCGAAGCGTCACGTTTCCTCGCTCGCGCGACATTTGGCGGCTCCAAATCTGAAATCGCATCATTGAATGGCGGCGATGCCGCAGATTGGCTGGCATCAGAATTTAACAAGTCAACCAGCCTCACAATGCCTGCCCTGCTCGCACAGCCGCGCGACAGCGATGGCCGACTGCCATCAAACCGGATCAATACGCTTTATTGGGACCATATCATTGGCTCAAACGATCAATTGCGTCAGCGCATGGCCTTCGCCTTGTCGCAGATCATGGTCTATTCCGACGCCGCCGATAATGACCAATTGATGCGTGCCTATTATCAAGACATCATGATCCGGAACGCGTTTGGAAACTATCGCGATTTGCTGGAAGAAGTGACCTATTCGCCGGCCATGGGTGAATGGCTGACTTATCGCGGCAATCGAAAAGGCGATCCAAGCCGCGGCCGTATGCCCGACGAAAACTATGCTCGTGAAATCCTGCAGCTCTTCTCGATTGGTCTGATTGAGCTGAACCTGGATGGCACTCCAAAACTTGATGCTCAGGGCCAGCAAGTGGAAACCTATAGCAATGCCGATATTGAAGGTCTTGCGCGTGTTTTCACAGGCCTCTCATGGGCCGGCGGAGAATTCTTCAAACAGCCGCAGGATGGCGACATCCAGCAAATGGAAATGTACCCGGAGCAACATTCGGAACTGGAAAAAGTGTTCCTCGGAACGACCATTCCAGCTGGCACCGGGGGCACTGAAACAATCCGTATCGCGCTCGATGCGATTGCCAATCACCCGAATGTCGCACCATTCTTCTCGCGCCTGTTGATCCAACGGTTCACGCAATCAGATCCATCGCCAGCTTACGTCCAACGCGTCGCAACAGCGTTCGAAGCGGGTCGGTTTACCGCAGATGGCGGCCGCAGTTTCGGCACCGGACAACGCGGCGACTTACAGGCAACTTTGGCGGCGGTATTGCTGGATGCCAGCACGTTTGCCGAACCTGCTGCAGGTGTTACGATCAGCACCGGCAAAGTTCGCGAGCCGATATTGCGTTTCACGCATTGGGCACGGGCCTTCGACCTGGCCGGTCTCGATGCGAACAATGAGCGCAGACTGGCAGATACAAGAAGTGCGGACAACGCGCTTGGCCAACAGGCCTACCGGTCGCCATCTGTGTTTAACTTCTATCGTCCTGGTTATATTGCGCCGGGCACCAATTCGGGCGGACAAAATATCACGGTCCCGGAATTCCAGATCGTCAATGAAAGCAGCTCGGTCGGCTATCTCAACTTCATGACGGATTTCGCGTTTGACCGCGCCTCGCAACGAAACCGGGACATCGATACTTATAAACCAGATTATTCGGACGAACTGGCTTTGGTCGACAATCCGGCTGGCCTGGTCGATCACCTCGACAACCTGCTCACCGGCGGGCGCATGTCGGCTCTCGAGAAGGCTGATATTGTTGATATCATTCAAACCGTCGAGATCCGCACAAATTCCGCCGAAAACACAGCAGCGGATCAGGAAGACGTCGTTCAGACAGCCGTCACCCTCGTGCTCAACTCACCGTCTTATGCGGTCACCTGGTAAGGTCTGAAGGAGATTTAAAATGGCCAATATTTCACGCCGCCACGTCCTTGCAGGCCTCGGTACTGCAGGATTCGCAAGCAGCCTCGGCGGGCTTACTCAACTCGGAATGAACAGGGCCTGGGCCGCCGACACTGGCGGCTACAAGGCCATGGTCTGTATCTTTCTAAAAGGCGGCATGGATGGGGCAGACACTGTCCTGCCTTATGATCAGGCCTCTTATGATCAATTGCGCACAGTGCGGTCGGGACTGTTCAATTCCTACAATTCCAATGCCAGCACATCGTCTCGGAACCGCGCCAATCTGTTGCAAATGAATTTGGATAATGCGAGCGATTTCGGTGGCCGGCAGTTCGCTATGCCGCCAGCATTGGCACCGCTCCATTCCATGTTCGAAGGCGGTGACCTGGCCGTGGTCGGTAATGTTGGTCCGCTGATTGAGCCGACGACGCGCACCGCGATGCAAAATGGCACCGCCATTCTGCCGAAACGCCTATTCTCGCACAATGACCAGCAATCGACCTGGATGTCATTTGGCGTCGAGGGCGTGAGTCGCGGATGGGGCGGCCGGTTCATGGACCAGGTGGTAGCATCGGCGCCGAACCAGAACCGCATCTTCTCGGCCATTTCGGCGACGTCGAATGACGTCTTCCTGGCAGGTGAGGATGTCACACAGTTCAAAATTGGTTCGGGCGGCGTCGCAGAACCGAGCCTGTATGATAATCGCGGCGTTCTCGGGTATAATGATGGCGATGATGCTGCGCGCGACAAGATCAGGGCATTCTTGGCCAAACGCGACTTCCAGAGCCGTAGTCTGCTTGAACAGGATATTACAAACTCGACGGCGAAGGCGGTTGAAAACACGGAACAATTCGCTGCCGCGCAAACCAATGCCACGCCGTTCAGCACTCAATTCGCGCAGAGCCGGCTGGGGGGTCAAATGCGATCGGTCGCGGAAACCATCAAGATCCGGCAATTCCTGAATGTCTCGCGGCAAATGTTCTATGTTTCGACCGGCGGCTATGACACACACAGCAATCAGGCCAACAGCATTGGCGGACGCCATACCGAGCTCGCCGGCGCCATCGCATCCTTCCGTGAAGCAATGATCGAAATTGGCGAATGGGACAATGTTGTCGTGTTTACCGCCTCAGATTTCGGCCGCACGGTCATCGATAATGGCAATGGCACAGATCATGGCTGGGGCGGACACCATTTCGTCGCGGGCGGGTCGGTCCAAGGCAAGCGTCTCTATGGCGACGTGCCGCTCGCAGATGTCGACAGCGAGACATATACCAGATCACGCGGCCGACTGATCCCGGGCACGTCTGTCGAGCAATACGCCGCGACCATGGGATCCTGGTTCGGGTTGAACACGTCGGAGCTGCGAACTGCGCTGCCAAATCTGAACAATTTCAACACCAGCGATCTTGGCTTTATGGGCGGCGCAACCAGCTAGATTTCTCTGGCCAGGATGGCTGACAAACCCTCGCGATAAGTTGGATATAGAGGTCGCCACCCCGTGGCGGCCTTTGCTTTTGCGTTGGAGACGCGCTTGCATTCGGCATAGAAACTGCGCGCCATCGCAGACAGGTCCGCGTCCTCGAAGCAAATTTCAGGCGGCGACGGTACGCCGATCAGCTCAGCCGCGTATTTGATCACGTCTTGCGGCGGCGCCGCCTCATCGTCGCAGAGATGAAACACACCCGCCCGTTCAGACGTCAATAGAGCCAGCAAGCCGGCCGCGATATCATCAACATGAATGCGCGAGAAAACCTGACCTTCGCGAGTGATGCGCCGGGCTGTGCCTTGTCGCACGCGGTCGAGCGCAGACCGGCCTGGACCATAAATGCCAGGCAGACGCACAATGCGAACAGGCGCCGCAACGCTTTGCCAGGTGGCTTCTGCGGCGACGCGTCTTTGGGCGCGGTCTGATTGCGGCCTGGGCGCGCTCCATTCCATGGCCCAGCCGCCGCGCAAATCGCCGTACACGCCGGTGGTCGAGAGATAGGTGATACTTGCTGCAGTGCTCGCAAACTCGCCGAGTTTCTGAAAAGCCGGGCAGCCCGCCTCCGCCGGTGGCGCGCTGATCAGCACGTGTGCGCCCTGAACGCTGCGACGAAGGGCATCCGGTTGGTTAATATCGATCGCTTCAATTGATGTTCCAGACAGCTTTTCACGGCTCTCTTCAGAGCGAAAACTGGCCATCACGCGGCCGGGATAGAGGCGCGCCAGTGCCTGACCGGAATAGCCTGCGCCAAGCAGAAATAGCGGTTCTGACAGATCTGTCATTTGCTCTCCCCTCGTCGGCTCGCTACCGCAATAGTTATTGCTTTAGAAGAGAGCTTGTCCATGTTTGTTTCCCTGCTTGTATCCAGCCTGCTGCCGGTTTCGCAATCCGCATTGGCTGATATCGCCCGCGCCGAGCAGGAGCGACTGGATACCTGTTTGATGAAATCCGAATCCGCGCCGAGCGAGGCTTATGAAGACTCGCTGGCCTGGCTGAGCAATGGCAACCGGCCTAAAGCTCGTTATTGTAACGCTGTTGCGCTGATGGCGATGGACCGGCTGGAAGAAGGGGCCGCGCGCCTTGAAGCCCTGGCGACGGCGCCCGACGCGATCGCACTCGAAGACCGGCGACGATATCTGGCACAGGCCGGGAATGCATGGTTGGCGGCGAATTATCCGGACGCCGCGATTGTTGCCCTCACAGACGCGCTGAAACTCGATGCCGATGATTCCAGAATCTATAAGGATCGCGCTGCGGCCTATCTCGCCACTGACCGTTGGGCGGAAGGTGTCGACGACCTGAACACCGCTTTGCTGCTCTCTCCCAATGATCCGGAAGCGCTGACCTTGAGAGCCCGGGCGCATCTTGCAAATGACCGTCTGCGCGAGGCCAGGTCTGACATGGAAGAAGCCCTGGTCTACGATCCGGAGAATATCGAAATTCTCGTCTTGCGGGGTCAGATCCGCGAAGCCATCCGCTTGGCGGAATAGCGCTACTTCCAGATGCAGGAATCGAGGCCGTCGCGTTGAACGGTCTTCATCCGCGCTTGCAGTGTTGCCGTGCGCTGGCGCACATACGGCCCTGCCCCGCGCGCCTGCCATTTATTGGGGCTCGGCAAGACCGCCGCCAGGCGTGCAGCTTCGAACGCGGTCAGATCTTTCGCGGGTTTGCCAAACCGGCCATACGCCGCCGCCTCAGCGCCATATAGGCCATCGCCCCATTCAGCGACGTTGAGATAGACTTCCAGCACGCGTCTCTTGCCCCAGAACCCATCAATAAACACCGCCATCCAGGCTTCGCCAGCTTTGCGGGCATAGCCGCCGCCATTCCACAAAAAGACATTCTTGGCGGTTTGCTGGGTGAGCGTCGATGCCCCGCGCAACTTGCCGCGTGTCTCGCGCTCATCCAAAGCGTCCTTGATCGCGTCGACATCAACGCCGGTATGTTGGCAGAACCGCGTATCTTCAGCTGCAATCACAGCGCGCACCAAATGTGGGGACATTTCCTCGAGCGGTATCCAGGTGTGATAGACAGGCGTGCCCTGCAGAATCCGGCCGGCCATATTGGCGGTTCCCGGCACCGGCGCCATCATCAGAATAAGCGCATAAAGGTGAATTAGAGCGACGAAACCAACCAGAGCTTTCACGATCCAGATCAGCCATCGGCCAATTGGCCAGCCATTATGTGTTACGCCAGCATCCATTCTGCTCTGACACCCTCATCAGCTTCGCCCTCGAAGCGCGCCGCCTTTTCCGCTTCAAACCGGGCCAAATCAAGGCAGGACAGAGCCCAGATCGCAGCGCCGCGGACAACCGGATTCAGGTCATCGAGATGCGGCATGAGGCCCGCCTCGACGAAAGACTGGTCGCCGGAATTGCCAATCGCAATAAGCACATTGCGCAAGAATCGGTCACGGCCGATCCGCTTGATCGGTGAGCCCGAGAAGACTTGCCGGAAACTCTCATCATCAAGGGCGGCCAATTCATCCAGGCCGGGCCCTTTCAGTTCGGCGCGCGCCCAGAAGGCACTATCACTGGCAGTCGCAGCGAACTTGTTCCATGGGCAAACGGCGAGGCAATCATCACAGCCATAGATGCGATTGCCCATGGCGGCCCGGAATTCGCTCGGGATGGGTCCTTTCTGCTCGATTGTCAGATAGGAAATACATTTGCGCGCGTCCAATGTGTACGGCGCCGGGAAGGCCTTGGTCGGGCAAATGTCGAGACAGGCCTGACACGACCCGCAATGATCCACTTCGGGCGCTTCCGGGACGAGTTCTGCTTCCGTCAGCATAACGCCCAGAAATAGCCATGAGCCATGCTCGCGGGACACCAGATTGGTGTGTTTACCTTGCCACCCCAGTCCGGATTTCTGCGCCAGCGGCTTTTCCATCAGCGGCGCCGTATCGACGAAAACTTTTACATCTTTGCCAGAAGTCTCGGCGAATGACCTGGCGAGCTGTTTCAAACGTTTCTTGAGGACGTCGTGATAGTCCTTGCCGCGCGCATAGACGGAGATATTGCCCTCACCGCGCCGGTCGAGGCTCTGCATCGGATCATGGTCGGGGCCGTAATTCAGGCCGACGACAACCCCGGAACGCGCGCCAGACCACATCGCGGTCGGCGCCTTGCGGCGATCCAACGTCGTTTCCATCCATGCCATTTCGCCGTGATAGCCCGCGTCAATGAAGGCTTCCAGTTTTTCGCCAGCAGACCACGCCTCATCGACCCGGCAAATGTGACAGGCATCGAAGCCAAGTGCAGCCGCTTCGGTCTTGAGCTTGGTTTCCAGGGACATTTCCCTTCATCCCCTGACGCGATCAAAAATCCAGATCTGTATAGTGTTTCACGGGTTTCGCATTGCCAACCCGGTCTTCCAGGAGAGGGCGAAAGCTTGGCCGCGATTTCATCCGCGCATACCACGCTTTCAGATCAGGCGTCAGGTCCCATGGCACATCGCCAAAATAATCATATGATGACAGATGCGCAGCGACGCTGAGATCTGCGATACTTAGATTGCGACCGCCAATATAGGACCGCTCTCCGGCCAGCGCGTCGAGAAAGGTCATCCGGTTTTTCAGCGCATGCGCGCCTTGCCTTAACGCCAGACTGTCGGGTGAGCGATCGCGTTTGACCCATTGCGTCACCCGCTCGGCCAGGAGGGTATTATTGATCCCTGCGAAGCTCTCTTCCGCCCATTGCCAAAGGCGGCGGGCCTCGGCTTTTTCAGCTGGCGTAAATGGCAGCAGGCGCGGACTGGTTTGTGCCTCTTCAATATATTCGCAGACCGCCAGTGATCCCACAGCCGAGGTTTTCACTTCGGCATCCGTATCGAGTAAAGCGGGCGCACAGGCGCCCGGCGCCAGCGCCGCGAGCTCCAGATCAGAGACCCACGGGCGGATTTCGATTGATTCGAATGACCACCCCTTTTCGCCCATTAACAGGCGAACGGTTCGCGCCAGAGGATCAATTGGCCAATGCCACAGCCGTTTCATATCGCACGCCCTACTGTTATTTGGCCAAGACGCAAAGTTGAACGCAGCACGACCTTTGCCTGTCCGTTCATCCTATGCTTCAAGCCGTCCGACATGGAACGCATTGGAGCGCAAAATGCTGACGAAAACCTTTCGCTCGTATTTGATTGCCGGAACCGTGGGTGTAATTTTCCTCAGCGCGTGCGCTCGTGGCGGCGATGATGACGTCACTTTCAGTCCGATTCCGCCGGTTTTGCAGGAAGCACCGCCCGCTGGGCAGTTGCCTGAAGGTGTAACTCCAACAGCGTATCGGCTGGATCTGTTCACTGATCCGGCACAAGAAGAATTTTCCGGACGGGTTGAAATCGACGTCACTCTCGACGATGCCCACGGCCGAATCTGGCTTCACAGCCTGGATCAGCGCATTTCATCCGTAATTGGCCGCTTGCCGGACGGCACCGAATTGCCGGCGGCTTTTACCCGAAGCAAAGCTGAGGGCGGGGTTTCGCGTATCGACTTTGAAACCCCGATGCCAGCCGGCAACGGAACTTTGGTGATCGATTATACCGCGCCGTACAATTTCGGTCTCGCCGGTTTGTACAAGGCTGAACAGGCTGGACGGCCTTATCTGGCAACACAAATGGAGCCGATTGATGCCCGCCGCATGGTGCCGAGCTTTGACGAGCCGCGCTTCAAGACGCCGTGGACACTCACTATAACAACCCCGCCCGGCAATCAGGTTATCACCAATGGCGCCCTGAAAGCTCAATCCTCCCTGAATGATGGCAATATCCAGTTTGATTTCGCTACAACCCGTGCGATTCAGTCCTATCTGGTCGCGCTGGCTGTTGGGCCTTACGACTTGCGCGATGGCGGTGTCTTGCCGCCCAACAATATTCGCCCACAGGCCGTTCCATTTCGCGGCTTTGCCCCGGCAGGCAAAGGCGACCAGCTGGAAGAAGCGATGGCGATCACGGACGAAATGGTGACCTGGCAGGAAGCCTATTTCGACTACCCCTATCCTTATGGGAAACTCGACCTCATCGCGGTGCCTGATTTCGCCTATGGCGCGATGGAAAATGCCGGCGCGATCATTTACCGGGAAAGCGCGCTGTTGATCAACCAACGCACCAGTCTCGGACGCAAACGCGCGATTATGACCACGCATGCACACGAATTGGGGCACCAATGGTTCGGAAATCTGGTCACCCCGAAATGGTGGAACGATATCTGGCTGAATGAAGCCTTCGCGACCTGGATCAGCTATAAGACCATGGACGCGGTATATCCCGATACTGGCTTCGATCTGGCCCCGCAGCGGGCAGCGATTGGCGTCATGGGTAATGACAGCCTGATCAATGCGCGGCAAATCCGCAATCCAATCACCCGCAATGCTGATATTCTCGACGCGTTTGATGGCATCACGTATCGCAAAGGCGGCGGCGTGCTTTCAATGTTCGAGAATTTCCTCGGCGAAACAGCATTTCGGGACGGAATACGTCTGCACATGCGCCGATACGAAGACGGAGTTGCGGACGTAAACGACTTCATGACCTCGCTCGCTGATGGCAGTAAAAATCCAGCCGTGGTGGACAGTTTCAACTCGTTTATCCTGCAGCCCGGCATTCCGTATCTGGACGTAACCTTTAGCTGCCCGGCGCCAGACGCCGGATTAATTTCGATCTCCCAGACGCGATATGCGCCGCTTGGGTCTGAGATTGTGCCTGATGCGCAAACCTGGACCATCCCGTTTGCGCTGAAGACAAATGGCGCGAATGGCGAGCGGATTGTGCGAGAAATGTTTAGCGACACGACGCTTGAAGTCCCGCTGGATGGCGGCTGCCCGGACTATGTCATGCCGAATGCCGGCGGCGCGGGCTATTGGCGCTTCAACCTCAATGACGCGGCCTGGCAAAGACTGATCAACAATTATCAGGACCTTTCGCCTGGCGAGCAACTGAGCTTTGCGGATAGTGCAACGGCCGCCTTTGCGGCGGGCAATATTTCGGCTGAGACGGTACTCGAGGCGATTGCCATCAACGCCAATGGTGACTGGGGCGCGGCGCGCGATCCGCTATCAAATCTGGCATCCTATATGGAGGCCTTGCCCAGCGAGGCCGACAAGGACGCGATGCGCGACTATGTCATGAGCGTTTATGGCGCGCGATGGGCGAGCCTGTCTGAACGCCCCAGCGAAGACCTCTCCCAAGGCGAGCAATTGCTGAAAACAGCGCTGAATTCAAGATTGCTGTCGCTGGGCCGGATGCCAGAAGAGCGCGGACGTCTAGCCGATGCGGCAGCGGCCTATGTCGGTGTGATCAATGATCCCGATCCGGATGCCGTGGCGCCGGATATGGTCTCGACGGCAATTTCAATTGCGGCTGAAGATGGTGACAGCGCCTTCTATGAAGCCGCGCTGGCCTTTGCTCAAGCCTCCTCTAATCAACGCGAACGTCGTTCGATCCTGAACACTTTGGCGCGAAAAGCGTCTGAAGACGACATGCTGGCCCTGCTCGACCTGGTCCAGACGGATGCGTTCCAGGGCCAGGAAGCCTGGTCTGTGTTTCTCGCCGCAACGGAGAACAAAAACGGCGGCGCGGCTGCCTGGCAGAAATTCAAGGCGGATTTCGACGCCGTCCTGGCGCGCACACCGGAAATCCGCAAACCACAGACCGCCAGCATTGTTTCAAAATTCTGCGAGCCTGCAATGATTGATGACGCCATCGCGTTCATTGAAAGCAAGGCAGACCTGATCCCGGGCTATGAACGTCGATTGGCTCAAGCCTCAGAAACAGCACGCCTGTGCGCAGCCTTCCGCGCCGAGAAAGCCGATCAGCTTGCAGCAGCTCTGATCGCAAGGCAAAATTAGCGCTCGCGATCGTGTTGACACCGTAGTCAACAGTCGATGCAAAAAATTCAATCCGCTTCCGATTGAGGCGGGTTGCAATTTCCCTTAAGGAACGTGATCCGTTTCAGGGCGAATTGATATGACAGACACATCTCAACCCAAAGCAGGATCAGGCAAAACTGACCCTCTAAAATCCTGCATTGCGCAAATGCTTGCTGAAATTCCAGCAGATTCGCGCAACATTGTCCCCAAGGGAAAAATTGAATCCCTCGGGGCGTCCTTGTGGGACTGGTTCCAATCGACCGATGAAGTGTCTCTACGCCTACACCGTGCCGACAGCGTTGATGCGGATATGTTGGGACATTACCTGCTTGAAGCGGTCGGCCCTGATCGCCCATTTCTCGTCGACTCGCTGCTCGGCGCTTGCGGTGATCTGGGGATTGAAGTGCTCACCCTGTTCCACCCGATTGTAGAGCTGGAAGACGGCGCCCACTCGCTGATCCAGATTCATTTGCCGGATCTGACCGAACGCGAACAGACCCTGTTGCTCGCCGAAGCCAAAGCCACGCTCAAGGACGTTATTGATGCGACTGGCGATTATCCGGCTATGCGCGCCCGAATGGCGGAAGAAATCGAACGCTTGCGCGAGACGCCCCACGTCTCAGCGCGCTACAAAGACGAGGCAGTTGATTTTCTTAAGTGGCTTGGTGAGGAGCGGTTCGTCTTCCTTGGCGTGCGCAGTTACACATTCCAGACCGGGCCAGATGGTTCTGTATTGCCGGAAGAGCCGGACACGGTCGAAGGCTCGAATCTCGGTCTGTTGCGCGATGATAACCGCAACGTGCTGAATCGCGGCGCTGAACCGCTTTTGCTGACTGAAGAAATTGGCTCTTTTCTGGCTGAACCGGAATCGCTCATTCTGGCCAAGGCAACTCTTTCCAGCCGCGTGCATCGACGCGTTCATTGTGATTATGTCGGTGTCAAACACTTTGGCGACAATGGCAAAGTGGTTGGCGAAACCCGCTTTCTCGGTCTCTATACGGCGGAAGCGTACAATGAATCAGTGCGCAATATCCCTTTGCTCCGACGTCGTATGGAACGGGTCCTCGACTTGTTGGGCGTGCTTCCGGGCAGCCATAATGAGAAAGCCATTTCGAACATTATCGAAGGCTGGCCACGCGATGAGTTGATCCAGACAAAATCAGAACATCTCGCGCCAATCATGCAAGGCGTTCTGGATCTGGTCGCCCGCCCGCGCGTGCGCGTTTTCTCACGTCCGGATCGGTTCAATCGATTTGTCAGCACCATCGTGTTTGTCCCACGCGAAGCCTATGACACAGATTTGCGGAAACATATTTCCCAGGTCATCGAAGAGGCCTGGGGCGGGCGCATGACGACGTTCCAGCCAAGTTTCGATGGCGCGACCATGGTCCGTGTTCTATTTCAGACCGCGCTCCCAATGGCCGGCCCTCGACCCGATCCAGGCGTCCTTGAAGCCCGCATCGCCGAACTCTCTCGGCGCTGGAATGACCGCTTTGAAGACGCCTTGCATGATAGTGAACTGACGGCAGAAACACGGGCGCTTGCCGCTTTGTTCACGGGCTCGTTCAATGCCGCCTATCGCGAAGCATTTTCACCCAGCGAAGCGATGATCGATGTCTCGATGTTGGCTGGTTTGAACGCATCACACCCGATCTGCCTGCGGGCCTATCGCCGGGATACAGACGATGCCCACCGCCTTCGGGCCAAGATCTATTCGCGCAATGGCGCGATCGCCCTGTCTGATTGCGTTCCAATTTTCGAGCGCATGGGCCTGTTTGTCTCGTTTGAGACGGGCTACCCCGTCGCGCCATCGCAAAAACCTGTCCCGGATGCGCCTGACGAATACTGGGTTCACTCGCTTTCGATGCGACGCGCGGATGGGGGTGAAATCGATCTCGACGAAATCGGCGAAGCGTTCGAGGATGCTTTTGTGGCCGTGTGGAGCGGACGGGCGGAGAATGATGGCTTCAACGCACTGGTCTTCAATGCTGGTCTGACCTGGCGCCAGGCTGCGCTCAGCCGCGCCCTGTGCGCTTATCGGCACCAAACCGGGCTCGATCCGGCGCGTACTACTCAAATTGCTGCATTGAACAGCAATCCGGCGCTGACACGGCATTTGATGGACTTGTACGAGGCGCGTTTCTCCCCTGACCGGGATGCTGATCGCAATGCCGCCTGCACAGAACTCCGGGCGCAGATTGAAGAAGCTCTCAAATCTGTCCCCTCGCTCGATCATGACCGGATCATCCGCCGCCTGGCTGATCTGATCCTGTCGATCCAGCGGACGAATTTTTATCAGCGGACAAGAACCGATGCGCCGTTGCCCTTTATCAGTTTCAAGATTGCCAGTCGCGAGCTTGACGATTTGCCAGATCCGAAACCGTATCGCGAAATCTTTGTCGACTCGCCGCAAGTCGAAGGCGTGCATTGCCGGTTTGGGGCCGTTGCGCGCGGGGGCCTGCGCTGGTCTGATCGACGCGACGATTTCCGCACTGAGATCCTGGGCCTGGTCAAAGCACAGCAAGTCAAGAATGCCGTGATTGTGCCGGTTGGTTCAAAGGGCGGGTTCTATCCCAAGCAATTGCCTCTGGGCGGATCGCGCGAAGCTGTTCGGGATGCCGGGGTCGAGGCTTATAAGACGTTCATTACCAGCCTGCTCGACTTGACTGATAATCTCATTGATGGCGCGGTTCAGCATCCAGACCGCACAGTCATTCATGATGGCGATGATCCTTATCTCGTCGTTGCCGCAGATAAAGGCACGGCAACTTTCTCTGACATCGCCAATGAAATCAGCGTTGCGCACGGTTTCTGGTTAGGCGACGCGTTCGCCTCGGGCGGCTCTGCGGGATACGATCACAAGAAGATGGGGATCACCGCCCGCGGCGCTTGGGAAGCGGTCAAACGACACTTCCGAGAGCGCGGCAAGGATATTCAAAGCGAGCCTTTCACCGTCATAGGGTGCGGCGACATGAGCGGCGATGTGTTCGGCAATGGCATGCTATTATCGAAGCAGATCCGCTTACAAGCAGCGTTCAATCACATGCACATCTTCATCGATCCCGATCCACAAGATCCGGAACGGATGTGGGAAGAGCGCAAGCGCATGTTCGACCTGCCGCGTTCAAGCTGGATGGATTATGATCAATCGCTGATCAGTAACGGCGGGGGCATCTTTGAACGCAGCGCCAAATCAATCGACCTTTCGCCTGAAATCAAAACGCTGACTGGTCTGTCGCAAGACAGTGTCACGCCGGACGAATTGATTCACGCCCTGCTACAGGCGGATTGCGAATTGCTGTGGTTTGGCGGCATTGGCACTTATATCAAATCCTCGGATGAGACCCAGGCAGATGCTGGCGACCGCGCCAATGATTCCATCCGCATCAATGGCCAGCAGCTAAAAGCAAAAGTCATCGGCGAAGGCGCCAATCTCGGCCTGACCCAGGCTGGGCGTATTGAGGCCGCCTTGAACGGGGTCCACATCAATACAGACGCCATTGATAACTCAGCAGGTGTCGACAGCTCCGACCATGAAGTGAACATCAAAATTCTCTGCACCGAAGCGATACGGCGCGGTGACTTGCCGAGCGGCGAACGCAATTCGCTGCTTGCTTCAATGACGGATGACGTCGCTGACCACGTCCTGGCTCACAATTACGCCCAGACCGGCGCGCTTAGCCTCGCCGAGGAAGCGGCGCAGCGCGATCATGACGCCCTGGAGCGTCTGATGGTTCGGCTTGAACAGCGCGGCGTGCTCAACCGCGACGTTGAAGGCTTGCCGAGCACAGCTGAAATGGCGCGGTTCCAGCAAGACGGCCGGCGCCTGACGCGTCCGGAAATTGCTGTACTGATGGCATGGACCAAAATTGTTCTGTTCGACGATCTGGTCTCGTCTGATGTGCCAGATGATCCATATTTCAATGACACACTGGAAGCCTATTTTCCAAAAGGCCTGCTTAAGTACGCATCTGTGATGCAAGCCCACAGACTGAAGCGCGAAATTATCTCGACTGTTCTGGCCAATCGCATTGTCGATATCGCCGGACCTATCTTTATCTTGCGCTTGCGCGAGCAGACCGGCGCGGAAGCAGCGTCGATCGTTGCGGCTTTTGAAGTCGCTTATGCTCTGTTGGGGGCTGCAGATTTGCTGGCGAAAAACCACCAACTCGACAACCAGGTTCCGGCCCAGCGTCAAATGGCGATGCAATCACTGATCGCCAATTCTCTCGCCACGCTGACACATGGCGCCCTGCAAAGCGGTGAAGCTGCCCCTATTCGCAACCGGATCGACGCGCTTAGCGCCTCCAATCAGGCTCTGCTTTCAATTGAGACCAGTCTGCTGCCAGCTTATCAGCGCACGCAACAACAGAAACAGATTAAGCAAATTGCCAAAGACGGCATACCGCCTGCGCTTGCCGAGGAATATGCGCAAACGCAATTGCTCGCCAGCGCGCCTATAATCGCAGACCTTGCTGAACGCGCTCAAGCGTCACCAGCAGATGCAGCGGCGGCGTATCTCGCTGTTGGTGATGCGCTGGCCCTCGACCGGGTTCGCAATGCAGCCGATCAAGCCCTGACAGATATGCCCTATTGGGACCGCCTGGCGACGCGCGGGCTTACGCGCGAGTTGGAAATACTGCAATCGCAAGCGGCTTATCTGGCGCTGCAGACGGAAACCCCGAACGCCTGGATCGATCAGTACCGCGCGGAGCGCCGCGATCTGCTGAGCCAAATCAAAACCTATACCAGTACCAAACCAAGCTTCGCGCAGTTTGCACTGGCCACAGATGCCGTCCGCAAATTCATGCAGCTCGCCGCTCAATCCTAGTTGAAAAGCTTATAAAAGCGGGCCCACCGAACGGGGACTGTCCAGTGGGCCCTACTGGCCTCATCCGCAGGCTGGGTGGGGGGACGCACGCGGAGGCCAGATATCTTATTGTGACGATTATGCCCCAATGCGAATTTGTATGGAGCGAACACGACGCGAAGCCAAGAGAAAACTTCACTGTGCTCAGTAACATTTAAGCAATTTTCACTGCCTCATCTGAGTCCTGTACAGAATTTGTACTGGTATCGGGGGACAATGGCTCTCCATTCGCGGACAAGAGCACGGCAAGCCACCTTGTTGATTCTGACTGTGCAAATAAAATCATCATCAATACAGTTAACGGCGCCGACAAGAACATGCCCGGAATACCCCAGATCGCGCCCCAAATGGCCAAAGCAAGCAGCACCACCAAGGCCGACAGGTTCAGTGTGTCACCCATAATCCGCGGCTGCACGAAATTGCCAATTGAGAATTGCCAGAAGCTGACGCCCAAAAACACCAGGGCCGCAAAAATGTAACTATCGTTGGGGGCTTCGCCCGGAATCCAGTCAGCAAGTTCAGGCTGCACCAACGCAAAGAGTGGCGGCACCAGCGCAGCGACAATCGACCCAATGGTCGGGATATAATTCAGAACAAAAATCAGCGTCGACAAAAACAGAACATTGTCCACACCGAGCGCTGTCAGCGTGAGGTAGGTCAAAAAAGTGATCAGCGCACTGATCACCGTCTGCGTCCACAAATAGGTCTCGATCCCGCGCCGTGCCGCATCACCGACCTCTTTGACTTGCGCACGCTGTTCAGGATCAACGAAGATCCGGTCCAGTTTGGTTGGCCAAGCCGACTGTGCCAGAAACAGAAAGGCGACATAGATCAGGATCAGGACCAGATCTCCGGTTAGACCACTGGTTGCCGACGCGATTGTGCCCAGGAACGCTTGCCCTGAATCGTTGAACACCAGTTCTGTCAGAGTCGGCGCATCGCCGAGATGTAGCCAGCCATAACTGTCCTCGATCAGCGCATTGATGCGCACCAGGTACGCATCACCTTGAATTCCGAACTCAGCAATGCCCCGCGCCATCATTGCCAGGAAACCAACAAAACCACCAATCACGACAAGGATTGCTAATACGCGGGACCAGCCCAGTTTAATTAGATCAAAGCGCCCATCTATCGCGCGTGCGAAGCCTTCGATGATCAGAAACAGAAAAACCGCCAACGCGAACGGCGCCAGAATATCGCGCCCGATATATAGCAATGCGATGATCACGCCCGTTGCGATCACCCAAATACCTGACATGCCAGATTTCAATGTCATCGACTTCCTCCTCGTCGCGCCCATGATTCGTATAGGTGCGTTGTCGGGATTCAGGAAGAGGAAGGGTTTTGGCTGGCTGGTGTACGCAATGCAGCGCCAATCTGCGCCGCCGTGATCACCGCACTTTCGTCCAGAACCGAGCGTTGGATATCCAACAGCTCAACCAAGCTGCAATTTGAGATAAGTTGCGCAGCACGACGTGACGGCTCAAGCAGCATGGATTTCGTTGCCAGGATTGTCGTCGGCGTCTGTAACCCGGCGAACTTGCTGTCCACATCATAAGTGAAGGCGGCATGGAAGGTTGCGTTCATGCGCGGTCCATTTCCAGCCGTATCCGCAAACAGTGCCAGGCACTGTTCCAGCGGCTGAAGAGCTGACCGTTTGGTGACCGCCATGTCCCACGCCCTGCTGAGGCTTTCTAGGTCTGTCGAAAGCTCAAACGGCGCGCCAACAGCCGGAAGGTATTTCGCTCGGGTTTGAGGATCGAACGCCGGCACATCAACCAAGGCCAGGCGTTTGACATCGGAAGCGTGCCGCAACGCCACCTCAACGGCGACCAGACACCCGGAATGAAAGCCGGTTGCGTGCACATCGGAGGCCCCGGACAGATCCTTGATCACAGCGCACATCGACGCGGCATAGTCTTCGATGGACGGGTGTGCGCTGCCGCCGTCCGAGCCGCCCTGCCCCGGATAATCCGGCGCGATGACCCGGCGATGCTGCGCCAGATGCGGAAGGATGTTCGTATATGCGATCGACCCAAACGGTGCTGGAGAAAAGCAATAAAGATCCGGCTGCGAGCGTGCGCCACCTGGATCCGCCATACGCCAATGGACCTGCCCTTCCGGGCCGTCTGAATAGCCTTTGCGAATGATCATGATGCCACCGCCGGAACCTTGGTCTCGCTGCTCAATCGGTTCATTTGCGCGATATAGAGGCGGTAGATCACTGGCAGCAGCAGGATCGGGATCGTTCCGTAAATGATCGGCACAACGCCGACAGCGAGATTGAGATTGTCTTCGCCGAAGACACGAGAAGACAATGTCCCGACCGTTGGAAACCCGAGCCACAGCCCCGCCATGGAAATCGCCATATAATAGAGCGCGACCACCTGACCACGGATTTGCGCGGGTGTGATCAGTAGCAAAGCTGTCACGCCCACGCTTGAGACCATGCCGATGCCGATTGTGTTCACACACAGCACGGCATAAGCGGTCCACCCGGTCGGCATGAACATCGCGATGACCCCTGTTGGCACCATGATCAGCAATCCTGCGGCCATAATCCGGAACGGTGCATCCCGCATCCCTGCTTTGGTCCACCGATCTGACAGATACCCCCATGTGAGGATATTCGCGGGGCCAATGATCAAGAGCGCGGTGGCGTTTACGATGGCATAATATTCCGTCTCCCAGCCCCAAACGCGGTTAAAAGTCGATGCCAGGAAGCCCTGACTATAAGCGATAATGGTCATCACGCAGACGATGGAAACAAAGCCCAGATAGGTGCCCCAATATCTTGCAATATAGCCGAGCGCATCACCGACATTATTGCCCTTCAAGCTGTCATCTTCGACGGTCGTGAGGCGGCGCTCTGGTTCCTGAAGGAAGAAGATCCAGGCGGCGACGAGCAGGCCGGGCAAACCGATCATGAAAAAAGCCAGCTGCCACGGCGCAAGCATGCCGAGCAAGGGGACTTCAATGCCTTGCGTCGTCTTCGCCCAGATCAGGATACCGCCGCCGAGGAAGCCGGCAACACTCGCCCCAACCACCAATGCCATTGTGTAAAAGGCAATCGGCTTGCCGCGCTCTTCAGGCGGAAAACTATCGCCAATCATCGAGAATGTGGCTGGGCTGAGCGTTGCTTCGCCGGCCCCGACGCTAAGCCGCGCCATAAACATTTGCCAGAAGTTCTGCGCGACACCAGAGACCGCTGTCGCCAGCGACCAGAACGCGACGCCAATCGCGACCAGCCAGGTGCGTCTCACCCGGTCGACCAGCCAGCCAATGAACAAGCCAGATGTCGCATAGACAAGAGAAAATGCCGGCCCAAGGATCAGCCCAATCTGCTCATCGGTCAGGTTCAAATCGACTTTGATGGGTTCAATCAGAAGCTCAATGATCTTCCGGTCAGCATAACTGAAGACATAAGCAACTGTCAGCGCGATGACGAGAATCCAACCCTTATTCGCAGGCGGATACGGTTTGGAGGTTACCACATC
>CAYGUD010000007.1:0-20496 GCA_964352865.1 uncultured Hyphomonas sp. | reverse complement strand
GATTGTCGTCGAGGTTGCGCTTAGACAGACGGCCATATTCGGCCATTTGGGAGACTTGAAAGAACACACCCGCCTCTGTCGCATAGGCAAAGCCTTTACGCTCCAGGCCCTCAATGATTTCCAGCATCTCACCGACATGCTCAGTCGCCCACGGAACAATTGTCGGCGGCAGCGCGTTTACGGCGGCGGCGTCCTGGTCATAGATCGCGGCATATTTTTGCGTAATCGCCTCAATCGGCTCGCCGGTTTCCTGGCTGGCGATGATGATCTTGTCTTCAATGTCAGTGACATTGCGAGCGTAGACGACGGCGTCTTCGCCATAAGCGGCGCGCAGAAGGCGAAACAGCGTATCGAAGACAATGACCGGCCTGAAATTGCCGATATGAGCCCGATTATAGACCGTCGGTCCGCAGACATACATGGTCACACGCGACGGGTCCTGGGGTTTGAAAACGCGTTTTTCGCGCGTCAGAGTGTCATAAAGGCGGATCGACATTTTGGGCTCATTTTCAGATCAAAAGAGAATAGCGAGGGCGGGCTAAGGGGTTTCCTTAGCCGCATATACAAACGCAACAGATCTTTTGATGCCGCATGGCCCGCTCCTTAAACTGGCGCTGCTTTAGGCTGTGAAGCGGATTTTGGCAATGCCCGGAAATGGCAGGAGATCACGGTTATTGTTCCGAACGTGAGTTCAGCCGCTCGCGCCAGCCAATATACAAAGTCGAAACGACAATGATCGCTGCACCGATCCAAACGCCGAGCCCCGGGATCAGGCGGAAGACCCAGAAATCTGCAACCGCCGACATTGGCAGCCGCAAATAGTCAATCGGTGACAGGAAGGACGCATCGCCGATGCTCATCGCATAGATGAAGCAAAATTGTGAGACGAACCCGAACCCGCTCATTGCCAGAATTAGCCCCCAGTCCTGGAGCGAGACGTCGGTCCAGAACACATAAACGAACGGGGCGAGCAAAACGGTCGAAAACGCGTTCGCATAAAGCAGAAGAACCATAGCCGGCAGTTCTGCACTCAGGAATTTCACCATAACAATTGCCGCGGCGAGGCTAAATGCGCTGATTAATGCGACCAGCGAGCCCATATCAAATCCGCTCATATCCAACGCGCCGGGCTGCCAGAACAAGAACGCACCCGGCATGACCATGATCAGGACGCCGAGAAATCCGACCGCAATTGCGGCCCAGCGATGAAATCCGACAAATTCGCGCAAAGCCAATGCGGCGAGAATTGTTACGAAAAGCGGGCGGGTGAAGCTAATCGCGTTGAACTGCGCCAGAGTCAGCGTGTAAAAATCCGAAACCGCTACAATTGCCAGCGTGAAACCTAATGTCCCAAACAGGCTGCGCAGGATCAGCATGCCAGGGCGTTTGGTTTTCATTTTGTCAAAGCCCAGCGCCGCCACAAATGGGAGCGCCATACACATGCCCAGGCAGGCTCGCCAAAAGGCCAGAAAAACCGGGTGAACCTCCGCCGATAGCAGCTTGTTGAGAAGCAGATAGAACGTAAAACCAACACCGGACAAGGTCATCAGCAATGCACCGCGGAGATTGCCGGACAATCGCGATGTGTTAACCGCTCCGTAACCGGATTCCGCCCCCTTGTCAGACATGTCTCAATTCTCCGCCGCCGATTTAGAAGCCATTGATCGCCTGTGGCGCTCAATTCCAGCTGATCATGTATGGACTGGCTGGTCCGCCAGCGGTGAGACCCCGAAAGAGATCACGCTTTATCGCACGCGTGCGCACTGGCGCCGCTTTCCCTTACGAAAGTCAAACAAGCAATTTGTGCTGCATGATGACAAAGGCAATGAAGTCGCGCGGTCCGCCTCTTTGCCTGATTTACTCAAGCAAGTTGAGGCAGTCCCCGGCCTGACCAATTAGCTGCCTTTACCGCCACTCATTGCCGCTGCCATTTGCTCTGCTTGTTCCGGCGTGATGCCGAGCGCGTCAAGCAGTGGACCGCCAACTTCATCATTCCAGCTATGCGGCGGTCCGACGGTCATACCGCCATCAACCAGAAACTCACCGCCAGTGACAAAGCCTGCATCGGCTGAGCTCAGGAAAGCCGCCATTTGAGCAATGTCAGCGCCTTTACCAACGCGGCCAATTGGTTGCATGGAGCCGCCTGCCTGAGAGACCATTTCCGCCATCTGATCCGCTTGCTCACGCGGTAATCCCAGCGACGCGCCAAAAATCGATGTCGCGATAAAGCCTGGCAGGATCGCATTGACGCGGATTTGATACTTGGCGAGCTCGGCAGCTGCCAGCTTTGAAAAATGCGCGACTGCTTTCTTGGCGACAGAATATGTGATCGGCGCATATCCGGCGCACACGGCAGAGATTGAGGACGTGTTGATCACGCTGCCGCCGCCGCGCGCTTTTATGTGTGGCACCGCGAAATGTGTGCCCGCGAAAACGGACTTTAGAAGCAAGTCCATCGTGAAGCTGTAGCCTTCAAGATCCAGTTCTTCGACAGAGCTCGATGTGCCGCCGCTCCCGGCATTGTTCCAGAGAATATCGAGGCCGCCAAACGTATCGACAGCCGACTGCATCAGTGCCTCCAGCGCTTTCATATCGGTGACGTCGCAATGCTGGTAGGCGACTTTGTCGGCGCCAAACCGAGCGACCAAGGCTGCGCCCTTATCATCTTGAACATCGGCGGCGACGACCTGCGCGCCAGCCTCCACAAACACTTCAACGCCAGACGCGCCGATACCGCTTGCGGCGCCGGTTATGACTGCCACTTTGCCTGTTAAGTCCGTCATCGAGATCCTCCTGAATTTTGTTGTTTACATGGGGCGGGAAGGTGACGCGCACGTCAAGGCGGTTCGCCGCGTCAATCGGGCGGAGAATTGGTTCCTGACAAAATCTGGCAGGACCCCCCTGATATGGTCTCGTTATCAATCACATCACACAAGGAAGCCGCCCATGACTTACACGCCTGATCACTTTGCCTGCTGGTTCGAAATTCCAGTTACTGATCTTGAAGCCTCAAAGGATTTTTATGCCGAGGTCTTCGATATGACCCTGACCATTCAGGATGGCGGGCCCAATCCTTTGGTCATGTTCCCCGTCAGCGATGACGAAGGCGGCGTCTCCGGGCATCTCTATCCAGGTACGCCCTCGAAGAATGGACCGACCATTCACCTGGTTGTCCCTGACAATCTGGAGGCTGCGCGCACCCGGGTCGAAGCCGCTGGTGGAAAGGTTGAGTCAGAGAATATTGAGATCCCCGCGGGACACTTTTGCTATGCCCGCGATCTCGATGGGAATTCGATTGGGCTGTTCCAGTTCAAATCCTAGAACAACGCGCGTCACCCTCAGACCCTGTTTTGCTGAGGGTGACGCTTGACTCAGCGGCGAAGATCTTGTTTTTGACGCCACTTCACGACAGGTCGGTGTGGTGCTGCTGTTGAAATCGTTTTTCTCACTTGGAGAAGAACCAGCCCACGTCAAAAATTGAGGTACACTATGTCACGTCGTCATTCGGCGAAGTACAAGATTGATCGCCGTGTTGGCGAGAATATCTGGGGCCGCCCAAAATCCCCCGTCAACAAACGCCCAAACAAACCAGGTCAGCACGGTCCCAACCGTCGCGGTAAAGTCTCTGACTTTGGTATGCAGCTGATGGCCAAGCAGAAACTCAAGTTTCACTATGGCGACATCACTGAGAAACAGTTCAAAGCGACTTTCGTTGAAGCTGCACGCCGTAAAGGCAACACAGCTGAGAACCTGATTGGTCTGCTCGAAGCGCGTCTCGACGCATTCGTCTACCGCTCGAAGTTCGTGCCAACAATTTTCGCAGCACGTCAGTTCGTCAATCACGGCCACGTCACTGTGAACGGCGTTAAGACCAATATCGGCTCTTTCCGCCTGAAGCCCGGTGACATTGTTCAAGTTCGCGAGAAATCTCGCAACATGGCACTGGTGCTTGAAGCCCTGGGGTCACCAGAACGCGATTTGCCAGAATATATCGAAGTAGATCCGAAAGCGATGACAGCGACGTTCGTGCGTATGCCAGAACTTTCAGACGTGCCTTACCCGGTACAAATGGAGCCAGCGCAAGTCGTCGAGTATTATTCTTCGTAAGATTTTTGCAGACAATTTTCAAAAAGCCGCATCTTCATGGTGCGGCTTTTTTTATGTCGACAACACCTCGTCGCATCTGAAGACGAAGGCGGAACTCATCAGGTGAAGCTGAATGGTGCGAGACGCGGCGTCAGGTCTGGCTAAGAAGCCTTTCGGTCTCGCTACGCTTGCAACCTACCAACGGCAATAGAAACAACCCGATCATGACTTTACTCATGTTGTACGTTTAAATGCTTATATAAAAAAACCCAAGAATATATAGTATACGATTCATGATAGGTGCTATTGTATTATGCGCATTTCTTCTCAATATCGAATCTTAGCGACTCTGTTTAGCTTATTACTTATTCTCCCCGCGTTCGCAGAAGCAGAACCTGCACCGCAAGCGGATTGGCAAAAGGCCTGGCAGTGCGAGCGTCATCATGCCGAGCAATTTGAATCTTCGGTTTGTAAAATCGCTATGGGCGCGAACCTAAAGTTCCTACAGGATACTGGTCATTCTGAATTGGACGAACTGATTGGCGTCGAAATGTGGGCTGGTATGTCACCGTCGCCGGGGACACGTTCAATCGTTTTGTACAAAAATACTCGGCGATGGATCCTCGAAGCCTTTCTCTATGACAACGCAAACGTCGAAAACGGGCGCGCCCTGGCAATACGGCACACAAGGGTTGGCGTCTCTGAGGCACGGGTGACCAAATTCAAGCGCAAGACAGCGAAGCTACGACGCCAGTTAGAAAGCGCGCCGACGGTTGAGTGCTACGATGGCGCCAATCTCGGGATCTGGATCGGTGATCGACAGAACGCCCACATCTATTCTCGAACCAACTGCAATGATCGGACTCTCATTGATGATCTGTCCGACGAGATGATGTCTTTAGCAATTGAATTGGATCCGGGCTTGGCATCATATGCCGATACGATGACACTCGATTTGGGGCCTTAATGACACATCCGAAAATCTCACAGGTTCGCGACGCACTCATCGCGATCCCTGGAAAACCGTTTGATCTCGCAAAGCGCGACACAGGCGATCGCTCGCTCTTTCCAGATAAAAAGGAAGCTCGTGTTTCGCTGAAGAAAGATGCTGCAGCGATCAATGAGTTGCAGGACAAGCTCTACGCAACGAGGAACCGCGCTTTACTGGTTGTGCTTCAGGGCATGGACACATCCGGCAAGAGCGGTGTCATTCGAAATGTGTTTGGCGATACCAGCCCGCTCGGCATGCAAGTCGAGGCCTTCAAAGCGCCAAGCAAGACAGAACTCGCGCATGACTATCTTTGGCGCATCCACAATGCTGTGCCACGCAAAGGCCGGATCGGGATTTTTGACCGCTCGCATTATGAAGACGTTCTGGTCGTTAAAGTGCGCAATTTTGCACCCGCAGAGGCGGTTGAGCAGCGCTATGAGCAGATTAACGCGTTTGAGAAACACCTCACCGAGAACGGCGTTACCATTCTGAAATTCATGCTGAATGTGGGCTATGAGGAACAAGGCATTCGTTTGCGGGAACGTCTGACTGAAAATCACAAATTGTGGAAATTCAATCCGGGCGATCTGGAAGATCGCAAACTCTGGCCAGACTTCATGAACGCTTACGAGACCGCAGTGCAGCGGTGTTCAACCGAGCATGCGCCCTGGCACATTGTTCCAGCCGACAGCCGGACGCGGCGCAATGCCATGATCGCCCGGATCGTCAGAGGCACGCTTGAAGAGATGAATCTCTCCTGGCCAGATCCGGGCTATAAGATGGAAGATTTCGATTTCGACTGATTGCCTAGCCGCGAATTGAAACCGATCCACCACTCGACTTGTCAGAGTCGACATCTGTCGGACTGCCATAGACATCAATGTCGGCGCCGCTAGAGGCGCTGGCGTCAACGCTTGAGGTGACGTGGATCGAAAGGTCAGAACCGCTCGACGCGCTGGCTTCGCCGTCCTGGCAAACCAGGTCGCGCGCTTCCAGGTCTGAGCCTGACGAAGAGCTGGCACGAACCGAAACACAGGTGCCAGATACTGATGCATCAGAGCCACTTGATGTCTCGATCGAAACGGTGCCGCCATTGACACCGGTGATAGTGACGTCAGCGCCAGATGATACCGACACGAAAATCTCTTCACCGCTCATGCCTCGGCCAGCGACATCTGAACCAGATGAAGCATCGACACCGCTAATGACTGGCGCGGAAACCGTGATACCATAGCGCTCGCGCTTCCGGCCCCAGCCCCAATTGTTCTTGGCGCGCTTAAGGACAAGCGTATCGCCTTTCACTTTGACTTCGATATCACTGAAATCGCCTTTGACGTTCTCAACACTGATTGATTGGGCAGCGCCCTCTTCGAAGGACAGGTCCAATCCTGCAGAAATGTCGATATTGGTGAAAGCCCCAACGTCATAGGTGCGGGTTTCGGCACTGGCAGCACCAGCGAGTCCCAGCGCGACGAGGCTGGCAGCAGTTATAGTGCGGATCATGGGAATTCACTCCATCAATAGATTTGTACTAGGATCCTGAACGCGCTCATTGCTTACATATCGAAAAACAATAAGTCAAACACTTTTGACTACAATTGTGATCATTGCTCGTTTGAAACCATCCATACCCGCGAGAGCGTCCTTTTTGCCTATTCGTCAATGCCAAAGACATTTCCGACAGCCTCGACCAAATCCAGCATCTCTCCGATTTGCTGGACGGCAAGACGGATGGCGGCGTCCCCCTCTAAGCCGGTATCTTCGCTGGTGAGGTCAAACCGATTGGGGCCTTCGATGGCGACCACTAAGTGCGCGTCCTGGGCGGTGGCACGAAATTGCTCACCATGCGCAAGCTCAATCACGCGTGCCATGACATCAGGTGTGAAAACAAAGCGCGCTTCAACCTGGTCATTTGAGCGAACCTGGAAATCGTCTTCAAACGCGTTGGACTCGAGCCGTACGCGTTGCAATCGGTCGGCTTCTCCAGGTTTATGCCAGCCAACCTTCTTGGATCGGAGCTGAGTCGTGCCGTGCAAAGGGCGCGGCAGTTCTAAGACAATCAGAAGCGCATGATCAGCTTGATGGGTGGTTCCGTCATCTGTGCGGCGCGGCGCCCGCTCAGCTTCAAACGCATCGAAGTGAAGGCCGGCATGTTCGCCAGAAAACCCATCCTCGAGGCGCGTTAAGCCCGTTTCGCGCGCTTTCTTCGTCTCTTCATCTGCATTGCCAATATGGATGACAGTGACGAGCTCAACCAAGCCAGATGCGCGCGCGGCAGCAACGGCGGTATCCTGACCGCTATATTGTTCTAGCGCGTCGTGAAGCTTCTTAAAGCTCGCTTGGAATAGACCCTCTTTGCTTTGCTGCGCGACAATCCCCTGACCGCCACCCGGCGCCGCCACATAGCGAAGCCCGACATGGTTCGCCAAAGGTTGAAAAACCGAGTGGCGAAACGCCAGATCCGCAATCATCCGGTCGAGTTGAATCTTTGCTATTCTCTCGATCGATGGCCGGGTCAGAAAGAAAGCGATGACGAGCCACGCGACAAAACCCAGAGGTCCGAACACAGAGCTAAGGATGAAGAACAAAATGATGACCGAGAAAACGACAAAGCAGCCGCCGCCATAAAGCGCATTGCTCGGACTGGCATTTGTCAAACGCGGTTTGGCGTTCTGTAGTTTCGGACGCGTGTCGCGCTTGGCGATTTCACGCAGACCCAGAAACCCCTCGCGGCGTTCCAATACATCCCAGCTTTTCGGCTTGGTATGCTCCTGTTTCCCGCTCATGTCTGTTTCCTCATCATCCCGCGCCGTCGGCACAGTAAGTTGATCCAGACGAAAAAAAAGCCCGTCCCAAGAGGGACGAGCTTTTCAACTTCAAATCGCCATTTGGCGACAGGCTTACATAAAGCCTTTGAACTTGTCCTTGAAGCGAGACACGCGGCCACCACGGTCGAGGTTCGCATTGCGATCTCCGGTCCAGGCTGGGTGCGAGCTGGAGTCGATATCGAGGACGAGCTTGTCGCCTTCGCTGCCCCAGGTTGAGCGTGTTTGATACTCCGTCCCGTCAGTCATGACGACGGTGATGAAGTGATAATCTGGATGGCCTTCGGCTTTCATCGCGGGTGCCTCTTAGAGTGTGCTGCAGACCGATTACTGACCGGCCCTTAAATCTCGAAAGCGCGGACATACAGGAAGGGTGGGGTGAGCGCAAGCCAATTGAGTCAGGCGATGGAAGACACACCAGCTGCCAGATCTGACAGTTTCAGCGTGACGCCTGCTTTGCTGTGTTCGCTGAAACACAGAGAGGTTTTTCAAATGCGTCTTTACGCTTCGATTGCAGCCACGCTGATCACCACGGCGATCATCACAACCCCGGTCGCCCGCGCTGATTGTGATATCTCGCAGACCAAGTGTGCCTTGAATGGCGGCAAATGCAATATTCACTTCACCAATCGCACGGCCGATGCTGGCGGCTTGGATGGCAAGTCCAACATCAATCAGACGACCGCAATTCAGGCGGTGAGAGTGAAGGCCATAGATTCAAAGGGCGACAAGGTTGGCAACAAGCTGGTTATCCAAGCTGGCGACACAAAAACGATGAATATTGATAAGAAGGCGAAAAAGCACTTCCACGCCATTCACCTTCGATCAGACAATGCGGGCTTCATGTTCGGGGCCAGCACGATGCATTGTGACGACGTGGTCGCCGTTCTGAACGGCAACGGGAAGTGCAAGCTCTTCCACGGCAACCGCAAAGTCTCCGGAAACCTGACCACGCACATTGGGTACAAATGTGATGGCGGAAACGTCGGGGGTCCAAATGACTAAGAGTCGACTGACCTATCTCGCGATTGCCAGCTTTCTGGCCGTCCCCGTTTTCTTAACGCCGAGCGCCAGTGCCGCGTGCGATATCTCGCAGACCAAGTGCGCGTTGAATGGCGGCAAGTGTAACATCAAATTCCGCAATATTACGGGCGTTGATAGCGGTTCGGGCAAAGATACGAGCATCCATCAGACGGCAGAAGCGAAGATCATCAGGGTCAAAGCCGTCAAACAGAATGGCAAAAAGCTCGGCAATGCGCTGAGCATTAATGCCAGTGCCAGCAAGACGCTGAATCTCGACAAGAAGGCGAAAAAAGAATTCGCCAAAATCCAAATCACCTCTCCCGCAGACAAAGCGGTCGGCGGTGTCACCATGAGCTGCGAACACGTTACAGCCGTCCTGAACGGGACCGGGACCTGCAAAGTTTTCTACGGCTACTCCTCATACGACAAGAGCAATTACCGGCTCGGTTACACCTGCAGTGGTGACCGTGTCGTCAAACCAGAAAGTTAGGACCCCATGATCAGAACACTCGCACTCTCTGCCCTCGCCATGGGCATGCTTGCTCCCACCGCCTTTGCATCCTGCGATATCTCGCAAACCAAATGCGCCTTGAACGGTGGCAAATGTAATATCCATTTCAAGAACAAGACTGGCGAAGCGTCGGGTTCGGCCGGAGGAACCGTTCTCTCCCAAGAAACAGGGGCGCAAATCGTCCGCGTCAAAGCTGTTAAAGAGAACGGTAAAAACGCTGGCAATGCCCTGACCATCAATGCTGGCGCACAAAACAGCATGAACTTGGACAAGAAAGCGAAAAAGAACTTCGTCAAGATCCGCATTTCTTCCGTCGGTCGGTGGGATATTGAAGGCATCTCAATCGGCTGCGAAAGCGTCAAAGAGATCCTGAATGGCAGCGGCATTTGCAAAATATTCCATGGCTACGGGCCGAATGAGTATGGCACGGAAACACAGCAGCTTGGATATCGTTGCGATGGCGGCGACGTCGTTGGCCCGAAACTGTAAGTGGCAATGTTTAGGACCTTCGTCATATCCGCCCTCCTAGGAGGGCTCGCTCCGGCTGCGTTTGCGTCCTGCGATATCTCTGAGACCAAATGCGCTCTGAACGACGGCAAATGTAACATTCAATTCAAGAACAAGACCGGCGAAGGCAAAGGCCTATCCCGGGGGTCGGGATTGAAACAAATGTCTCTGACCCAAACCATCAAAGTGAAAGCCCTCAAAGACAATGGCCACAAGGCTGGGAACACTCTGACGATTGCTGCCGAAGCCAGCAAAACGATGAACGTGGACAAGAAGGCCAATAAGAATTTCGCCAAGATCCGCATCGCGTCGCCCAACACTGAGACCGTGAAAAGCGTAACAATGAGCTGCGATGACGTTAAGGCCGTCCTGAACGGAAACGGCACTTGCAAAGTCTTTTACGGCTACTCGCTCTATCGGGAAAACGCCTTCGAATATGATCTGGGGTATAATTGTGATGGCGGCAACGTCGTCGGTCCAAAGTGAGGCTTTGAATGAGCAGTCCCCCTTTTGTAACAAAGGTCGCGCATAGCGCAGTTACTCCCTTCGCCAGCGCCCAGTGTGATATCTCGCAGACCAAATGCGGGTTGGACTAATATCCATTCTCGGCAACGCCTGAAGCCAGTTCAGGATCAAGATAATCCGCGGTAATGCGCTTATCTGCCCGGTCCAGTCGCCAAGTATAATAGGCAAACACCATCCACCCGACATGAAACGCAATGCCAGCCATCAAGGCCAGCCAGCCCGGAATCGGACCGATATGCGCGCGATAGAGGAAGTCCTGCCACGTGGTCACATCGGTTGGGTGCATGCCAATCTTGGCGTAGTAAGCCACGCCCTGAATCAGGAATAGCCAGCCATAATTACGGCGCAGTCGCCGGCCAATTGCGCGCATGCCGGAGATACGATGACGGGGACGCAAATAGTCATCCGAGAGCGCGGTGCCCATATCCAAAGGAATTTGCGCGCCTTTTCCACGTAAAATTGGCACGTAATTCGTGATCTCGATCATCCGTGCGCGAAACTTCCAGACATAGAAATAGCGATAGCGGCGCGCCTCGAGGACCAGGAACATGGCCGATAGCAAACCGACCAGCACAATGGGCAATGGCGAGGCTTGCTCATTCGCAAAGCTGACAGAGAACGCAATGCCCGTCGACACCACAGCCCAATTTGTCGTCATGTCGAGGCGCTGACGCCAAATCGTCGAACGATAAACTTCCGCACGATACAAGTGCGCAAGGGCGCCAACTTCGGGACTGCCAACAACGGCTTCTGGAGGGTCTTCAATCGGATCAATCATCGACATTGGTATAAACCAATTTGTTTAATCGCCAATTGAGCTTTCAGACGGAACGCAGTAGCCGAACTCCTGAATGGCGCGATAACCGTCAAGCACGCGGCGGACTTCGCGCGTATCCCTGTCATTGTCGATATTGCGGACACGGCTCAGCAGAGCCTCGATGCCACCGGATATTCGGGCCCGCCAGAATTCATATCTGAGGTTTCGCGGCGCATCCGTGAGCGAAACAGCGCGGGACAACAGGTCCATATCGCAGCGCGCCATTGCCAGTTCTGCAGCCGCGTGCGCGAGGTTTGGTTTTTCGAACGCAGAGGCCGACTGCGCCAAATCGAACAATGCCTGATTGAGACGCTTAGCTGCATCCGGGTCATCTGTGCGATAATGAATACCCGCCGAAAGGAGCGCATCGGCCCGGCCAAAATTCAACGGCGCACGCCGCTGATTTGCTGTTTCGATCAGGCCGTCCACACCTTGAGCCTGAATAATCGGATCGGCCTTTTCCCAGCCATAGTCCGGATATGGCGCAGGCACCTGCGCCTTTTGCTCAAACCGGCTTTCCCATTGCAATACCAGATCCGGGTCTCCCGAATTCAAGGCAATCTCCAAAAAGGCCGGGGCCAGGCGTTGACGCTTTTCATCCGGCAGAATGAGCGACGCGGACCAGGCCGCATCGAGGATGCATGTGGCTTCAGAAATTGCACAGCTTGGTTGTTGCGCCTGCGTCGGTGCGGAAACGAAAATCAGGCAAAGCCCAGCTGCAATGAGTCTCATCATAGCGCTTTTGTAGCATTCAACGCCTGAACGGAAACTGAGTAAGCTTAAGTTTTACAGATGCTTAGCCGCGTCCGCGATAAGGTGCGACGCCGGTGTCCGGAACGTAGAGTCCCTCAGGGAGCGGCCCCGTTTGCCAGAACACGTCAATCGGTATGCCGCCGCGCGGATACCAATATCCGCTGATCCGCAGCCAGCGAGGATCGAGTAAATTCGCAATCTCCTTGCCGACACGCAGGGTGCAGTCTTCGTGAAAACTGCCATGATTGCGGAAACTGGTCAGGAACAGTTTCAAACTCTTGCTCTCGACGAGCCAGTCTCCGGGCGCATAATCGATCACGAGATGAGCAAAATCTGGCTGCCCCGTCACAGGGCAAAGCGAGGTAAATTCCGGCGCCACGAACCGCGTCAGGTACAGCGTATCTGCGTGCGGATTGGACACGCGTTCGAGCCTGGCCTCATCAGGAGAATTTGGGGCACCGGTTTGTTGTCCGAGCTGGCCAAGGCCTGAATAAATATCTTTGTCAGCCATGCTAACCACCAAAAGTTGGGACCAAGTCAAATCGCATGCCGATATAGAGGAAATAGGCCGCCAGCAGAATGCCGCCTTCCCAACGTGCCAGCTTGCGACCGGTAAATCCAAACACGAAGAGCAAGGCGACCGAAAGGAAGATCGCGCCCATATCCGTCCAGGTGACCATGCTCGCGGCCTGGCCAAACTGCATGGCCGCGACTTCCAACGGGACACCTACCGCAGACGACTCGATCAGCGAGAATGGATAGACAATTGCCGAAACGCCAAGGATGCCGAGAATGTTGAACACGTTCGATCCAAGCACGTTGCCGAGCGCCACATCCGCTTTGCCTTTGCGAGCTGCCACAATTGACGTCACCAGTTCTGGAAGGCTGGTGCCAATCGCGACAATTGAAATACCAATCACGGTTTCTGAAACCCCCAGCAAACGGGCCGCATCAGAACCACCATCAACAAGAAAGCGGGCGCCGAAAATCACGCCGACAATTCCGCCCAGCGTCAGCAGGATAGACATCCAGATAGGATCGTCGCTTCCAAACTCTTCGGCCTCGCCCTGGTGCATGCTTCCCGCGGCACTATTGCTGCGCCGGTCGAGGACGATTGAGAACACGAGATACGCCACAAGCAGTGTCGTGAAGGCGATGCCTGTTGCTCGATTAAAGCCGTCAAACCAAACCACCACCGCAAACAGTGCTGTCACAGCGACCATGAACGCACCGTCACGGAACAGGGCCTTAGGGTCCGTCGTGATGGCGGCGACAAAAGCCGCAGCGCCAATCACCAGAAGGATATTTGCGACATTCGATCCGATGACATTGCCAATCGAAAGACCAACAGCGCCCTCTGACAAAGCCTGCAGGCTGGTCACCAATTCAGGCAGACTGGTGCCAAACCCGACCAGGGTCAGACCAATAACCAGTTCCGACATGCCGACTTTGCGCGCAATACCGACGGATCCCCTTACCAGCGTTTCACCGCCAGCAAACAAGAGCACGAAACCGGCGAGAATTAGTACGCTCATCATCATGATTATTCGCTCCCAAAGCCTGGCGCAGATATGGACCCACTTGCCAAGAAGTCCAAGCGGGTAAATGATTTCGCTGATTAGGAACAGCCCTAAGGGGGAGTCGCAATGCAGCTAAGGTCAACCATTATCGGTCTGGCGCTTATTTTTACCGTGCCAGCGTGCACCGTGAACCTGAACGTCAATGATCATCAATTGCTCGGAACAGAGGAGACTGATCAGGACCGCGTTGCGGCGATCATAGAAGCGCAACAGACGGCCTGGAACGCGGGTGACATTGACGGCTTCATGCAAGGCTATTGGCAATCGCCCGATTTGCGTTTCGCCTCAGGCGGCTCTGTAACTCGCGGCTGGCAAGCGACTCGCGACAGATATCACGCCCGTTACTCCGATCGCGCTTTAATGGGCGTGCTGAGCTTTGAGCGGCTGGAAATCACCCTGCTCGGCGATGATGCGGCGGTTGTGCATGGTGCGTGGGGCCTAGAGCGAGAACAGGATCGGCCGTCCGGCCTGTTCACCCTTATCTTCAACAAAATCGATGGCGATTGGAAAATTGTCAGCGACACGACAACATCGGCAGACTGATCATGACCAAAACGCGCATCCGGCAACTCGTATTCGCCTCCAATGAGCATGCAGATATCGAACAATTGCGATATGTCCTTGGGCTGGGGGCTGGCTTCGTCGACCCCGGTGTCGGCGAGTTCGGGCTGACCAATGGCGTGTTTTCGATTGGAGACCAATTTCTCGAAGTCGTGGTCCCGACACAGCCAAACACCGCCGCAGGTCGGTTTATCGAGCGCGGCGGCGGTCTTGGCGGCTATATGGCGATCTTCCAGACAGATAATCTGACCCGGGTCAGAGAAACTGCAGACACCCTTAACATCCGTCGCGTCTGGAATATTGACCTGCCGGAGATCAGCGCCAGTCATCTGCATCCCGCCGATATTGGTGCTGCAATTGTCTCAATCGATGAAGCAAAGCCAGAAGGGTCCTGGCGCTGGGGCGGCCCAAACTGGCAAGATAATGCGACGCCAGGCACGCTTCAAAACTTGCAAGTGACGGCACAAAATCCCCGTGAGATGAGCGAAAAATGGGGCCGCGTGCTCGGCATATCCCCGACCAGCGCAGGACACGACTTCTACGATCTGACGCTATCTGCGGGTTCAATCAGCTTTGTACCAGGAGATCGCGACCATCTAAGCGCCTATGCGGTGCTCCACCCAGATCCGGCGGGATGTCTGGCGCGCGCCGCAGAGCGTGGATTGACCACTGACGCGAATAGTTTTCACTTCGCCGGCGTGAAAGTCTCGGTCGCAGCGATTGATCCTGACGCCTAGCGCGCTAGAACCCGGGTTTGAGAATCATCCATGGGGACAAAGGGACACTTTTGATGAAGCAAGGCACGCTTGATCTTGAAACCAGTCACTCGCCACTAGAGCGGGCGGTCGAAGGCGCATGGTTCAGGCATTTCATCACCGGGCTGATCATCGTCAATGCGGTCATCCTGGGTATTCTGACCTATGAACGCTCAATGCACAGTGACGTCGTCGCATCGCTGAGCTGGTTCGACCGAGCCGTCACAGTCGTTTTCGCCGGTGAAATCCTGATAAAGCTCGTCGTCTATCGCCTGAATTTCTTCAAATCAGGCTGGAACTGGTTCGACTTTCTCGTGGTCGGCGTTTCACTGATCCCGGGTGGGGCGGCCTTCTCCGTATTACGGGCGATGCGCGTGCTGCGAATCTTGCGGCTCTTGCACATTGTGCCGATGATGCGCCGGATCACAGAGGCGCTGCTAAACGCCTTGCCAGGCATGGGTGCGATTCTCGCCGTTTTGGCATTGCTCACCTATGTCGGGGCCGTCATGGCAACCAACTTATTCGGCAACACAGATGATCCGGACGTGCTGCTCCTATTCGGAGACTTGCCAAGCTCGGCCTATTCACTGTTCCAGGTCATGACCATGGACGGTTGGCGCTTCGAAGTGGTTCAGAAAGTCGTTGATGACGGAAATCCATACGCGCCTTTCTTTTTCCTGATTTTTATCTTTATCGCCAGTTTTGCTGTCCTGAACTTGTTCATCGCCTTGATCGTGGATGCGCTTGCGGCCGAACAACGCGCCGCGACCGAGGAGCATCTCGAAGAGATCGAAGAGGAAATGGATGAAGAGTTCGATACCGCTGACAAAGAACGCAATGAAATCCTCGAACTTCTACGCGACCTAAAAGCTGAAATTGCGGCCCTCAAAGCCGAAAAGTCGAAAGCGTCCCCGGATTAAAAAAGTGTCCCGCCAGTACAAGTCTGGCGGGACGAAGGGAAGCGTCGGATGGGGGGATGCAAGCGCTTCCCACTTTTGTGGTCGGATCGCAGCTTAGCTGGCTGGCAGCAGCACAGTATCGATCACGTGAATGACGCCGTTTGAGGCAGCCACATCCGCAGCGACAACTGTTGCTGTTGTACCCGGTGCGGTGATCACAACACCATCTGTGCCATCTACACTCAAATCACCATTAAGTGTGGTCGCTGTAATTTGCTGACCTGCAAGATCGCCTGACTTAACTTTTGAGCCTGCGATGACGTGGAGCTTCAGGATACCTGCAAGGGCGTCCTTGTTTTCTGGCAGGAGCAGAGTTTCAACTGTGCCGGCCGGCAGCGCCGCAAAAGCTTCGTCTGTTGGTGCGAAGACAGTTAGTGGGCCGTCGCCTTTAAGGGCGCCAACCAGGCCCGCAGCTTCTGCAGCAGCAAGCAAAGTTGTAAAGGATCCAGCGGCGGTAGCTGTTTCAACAATATCAGCTTTCGCTTTAGTATAGCCTTCGCCTGCAATGACGGTTGTGTAGCTTGCATCGACGCGGTGCGTAGACTCTTTTTTAGAGGAGCAAGTATCGGCAAAAGCTGGGGCAGCGAGTAGACCGGCTGAGAGTACGAGAGTAGCGAATTTCACGGGTGTTCTCCGTTACAAATTACGACCCGAACCATTTCGGCGTCCTATTGCTTACGGTGTCGAATATGAAACAGACTTCTGAATGACTCGAATGTAACGAATCGAATTTCGACCGCTCACAGGGCGTGTCAGTTTCGCTCACTCACACTTTTAGGAAATACGCGCTATAGGAGTGCTCATGTCACTTTGGCAGCGTCTGATTGATAGCGGAAAGCGCTTATTTGACGTGGATGTGGTTGATGAACCACTCCCGGCGGATCTCGAATGCGCGCCAGACCCGAATGATGTCGGCTTTACAGCGGCTGTGGTTGGCCTCGGGGCAAAAATGGCGAAAGCTGACGGACGCGTCTCGGACGAAGAGATTATGGTCTTTTCTCGAGTGTTCCAAACCGCGCCTAAGGATGCCGCCGCGGTGCGCCGCGTTTTCAATCTGGCTCAACAAACCGTCAAAGGTTACGAATCTTATGCGCGCAAGATCGGACGTAAATATGCGGCGCGGCCATGTTTGCTGGAAGGCGTGCTTGATGGTCTGTTCATGATTGCCACGGCCGATGGCGTCGTCACAGAAGATGAACTGACTTACTTGCAGACTGTATCAGGCGCGTTCGGGTTTACTGAGGCGACGTTCCGACGGATCAAAGCCAGCCATATGGGGGCTGATCGCGATGATCCTTATCACATTCTGGGGGTCGCGCATGATGCAGATTTTGAACACATCCGCCGCGTCTATCGCAAACTGATGGCTGATAATCACCCGGATCGCGTCCTGCAAAATGGCGCGCCGAGAGAATTCGAATCAGCGGCGCATGAAAAGGCAGCAACGATCACCAGTGCCTATGCCCGGATCCGTGCTGAGCGAGGCCTGATCGCGGCGAATTGATGATCGGTCACAATCTTGCCGTTGACGGCACCCATCTTGCACGCCATCTAATGTGTATAAGAGGATATCATGACCGCTACGCACACTGCCCCCCTTGGTTTTCCAGAAAATCTTTTCGCGCTTTTGCGCAATATGGGTAATTTCCTTGCCAAAGGCATTCTGGCGCTGGCGATTATCTTCATGGCTGGCTTGATCGCAGTGGCAACAGCAGCCGCCGGAATCGCACTTGCAGCATTCGCGTTGATCCTTCGTATCTCAGGGTCTAGCGCCGACGAGCGCACGACGCGCTATGAGGAGTCGGCAGAGAATGGCACCGTCACACTGGAAGCCAAGAAGACGCCGCGTGGATGGACCGTCGAGTAAGCTGGCTAAGCCGCTTTCTCTTTTAGCCCTTCGATAAACAAGGTCTGGGTCGGATAGGCGAATTCGAGCCCGTGTTCCTGCAAACCCCGGAACAGCGCTAGCAGCACGCGCGACTGCGCCGCCATTGAGCGGTTGAAGTCTGGCTGCAAAGAGAAGAACACCAGTTCATAATCGAGCGAACTTGGCCCAAAAGCCGCCATTCCGCAGCGATCAAATTCGACGGCTGGAACATCTTTGACAATTTTCGCGACAATTTCCGGTACCCGATCGGCAAGATCAGGGTCAGTTTGATAGATCACACCAAACACTGTTTCGATCCGCCGCCGCGCCATGCGCGCCATATTGTGGATCTCATAATCGAGGAGATTGGTATTGGAGATAATCATTTGCTCGCCAGATCGAGCCCGGACTCGGGTTGTCTTAAGACCGATATCTTCAATGATCCCCCAACTGTCGCCATAGCGCACAGTGTCACCAACCTGGAACGGCTTATCGATGACAATGGACAGCGACGAAAACAGATCCCGAAACACGCCCTGGGCCGCAATACCAATGGCGATACCACCAATACCAAGACCAGCAAGCAGCGCCGTGACGTCGGCGCCGACATTGTCGAGGATGAGCAAAAGCGCGACGGACCAGACCGCGACACTGATAAACCATTTGATGATGTTGAAAGCGGACGCCAATGCCCGCGCATCACCGCTAGAGCGCGCTACGTTGCGACGAATGAACGAGACCGCAAATTCCTGAACCCATTCCGCGATTTGCAAGATGGCGGCAAGCACGAAGAAAACTTTGACAATCACTGAGACCGCATTGGGCAGACCGAGCATCGCATCCGTCAGGGCAAACGCGATCATGACCATGAAATAGATGTGGAACCGCTTCACCACACGGTGGAATAAGGCCGCGAATGAATAGTCGTCGGAACTCGGCAGTTTGACGATACCTTTCAATATCGCCCAACGGGCCAGCCATTGCGCGGTCGTAAAGCCGATAACCAAGCCAAGCGCGATCAGCGCGGTAAGTTCGCCAGATCCGATCCAGGTCACAAACTCGCTCGCCGCTTCCGTGGCTTGCGCGGTCGTTTCCGTGATCGCCTCTATCGGATCGGGCAGCGGTTCAGTGCTGTCCGGCACTGTGTCATCTTGCAACCTTTGCAAGAAGGCCGGGAAAATCCATTCACCGAAACTCATGTGTCGCCCTCTCGTTCCGATTGCAGGACCACAATTGCAGCGTCGATCACGCGCAGTGTTTCATCCCACATATCCAGCGAGCTTAGCTCTGATTGGTGAAAAAACCGTGCCTGCGCTGCATCATCGCCAGCGATCGGCTCACCTGATACCCAGCGCGCGGCGAAATCGATCAGAACATAGTGCCGTGTAATCCTGTCGCCAGCGCGGTTTTCAAAGATCGCGTCAACCACATCCACCAGTCCAACGAGCTCGGCTTGGACACCGGTTTCTTCGCGCAACTCCCGCAGAGCCGCAGTTTTTGCCGGTTCGCCGGGCTCTATTCGACCACCGGGTAGCGACCATTCACCCATTCTTGGCGGCGTGCCACGCTGTATGAGAAGCACTTCGTCGCCCCGCAAGCAGACCACACCTACTGCCGGAACAGGGCGCAAATCATCAACAGGAATCGCAGAACGGATCATGGCAAAGAGATTGCACAGATTGTTTTGAAGACCTCGTAAACAGTTTGTGCCAAACGGATGACACTGACCAGAAAGACCGCCATGCCAAAGTCAAAAGACCGCGCAATCAGCCTTGCCTTACAAGGCGGCGGTGCCCATGGCGCATTTACCTGGGGCGTTCTCGATCGGCTGATCGAGGAACCCGGCCTGACCATCAAAGCCATCACCGCAACTTCTGCGGGCGCGACGAATGCGGTGGCCTTTGCGGCCGGCCTCGCGACTGGCGGAGCGGACGGCGCCAAGGAAAGTCTTGAACGCTACTGGCGCACAGTCTCGCAAAAAGGCGCCCCTTTCTCAGCCTTTTCCTGGGCGAAATCACCTTTTACATCGCTGCCCTTTGGCCCATTCCAGGCAGCAATGGCGTTTACAAGCATTGCCAGCCCCTATGAGTTTAATCCGTTCGATATCAACCCATTGCGCGATGCCCTGGATGAGGCCGTGGACTTTGACGCCGTCCATGCTGCGCCAGTTGACCTGTTCTTGTCGGCGACAAATGTTGAAACCGGCCGGGTAAAAATATTTCACGATGGCGAAATATCCCGCGACGCGGTGCTCGCGTCCGCTTGTTTGCCGCAAACCTTCCGGGCCGTTAAGATCGATGGCAATGCCTATTGGGATGGCGGCTATATGGGCAATCCCAGCCTGTTTCCGTTGATTTATGCCAAGGCGCCTCGTGACGTTTTGCTGGTCTTGCTCAACCCGATCGCCCGTCTGGGCGTGCCGAAGCGCGTTCCCGAGATTATGGACCGGTTGAACGAGATCAGTTTTAACGCCTCTTTGATCGGGGAATTGCGGGCCATCGCTTTTGTTCAAAAACTCCTCGATGAGGGTATGATGACAGAAACGGCGGAACAGGCTTATCGCCGCTTAACCATCCATGCCTTGCGCGGCGGTCAGGCTTTACGCGATCTATCGCTGCAGACAAAATACGATACCAGCTGGGTCTTCCTCACAGAATTGCGTGACAAAGGCCGGGCCGAAGCGGAGCAATGGCTTGGCTCTTGTTCGAAATATTTAGGCAGCGGGCAGTCGAGTGT
>CAYGUD010000006.1:4479-20855 GCA_964352865.1 uncultured Hyphomonas sp. | reverse complement strand
CTCTACGCATTCGTGATTGCCGGAATTGCCCGGAAAGTCAGCACGCGGTCTCTACACGCGTTTAACCTGCTCGCAGGCGCCGCCGGTTTTGTCGGTTACCACCTGTTCGGATCGCAATACGGACTGCTGATCCCAATGGTTGGCCTTGGCATGGCCTGGGGTTCTATTCTGGCGCTGCCTTATGCAATCCTGGCGGATGCTCTGCCGGTACGGAAAATGGGCATCTATATGGGCATCTTCAATTTCTTCATCGTGCTACCCCAAATTCTGGTGGGGGGCACAATGGGGCCAATTTTGCGCACCCTCGAAAGCAATGTCGCTCCACTCTTTGGCGGTGTTCCTCTCTTGGCTGTGCTGTTTGGCGCAGCCAGTTTTTGCCTGGCCGCTTTCGCCATGAGCTTTGTAAAAGTGGAGAGAGAAAATGATGCCTCTGGTACGGATCCCACGGCCTAAGCCTGCATGAGCGAAACCACGAGAACGTAGCTTACGTCTTACGGAACGCAGCGATTCGACAGCGGTGCTAAGTTGCCTCAAGGCGGGCTTTCGGCATGTGGCGATTGAGTGAGAACCAAGACGCGTTCGCATTAGACTCCATAAGCACCTCATTGGGAGCGCAGCGCCTTTATTCGATCGGCATCCAAATTTGGAAAACCCGCCGGGAAGCCTGGTCCTACCAAAGAACGAGGTAGGCTCCGACTAGAAGCAGCACGATCAATCCGGAAAGAATATTGAAGACGGAGTCCGTCGAGAAGCTCTCGACTTTTTGGCCTTCGGTCGTTTGCGACATTGGGTTGGCCGTGGCCAGAGAGACCACCACGCCCGCAGCAAAACAGGCCAAAGTCACAAACCAAATCCTCAGAATAAACGGAATGTCTGGCATCGCGAACTTGAGCAGGATGTTGAACGCAACAGAGCCGAGCAGCACAGCGAAAGCCCCGGGCGTGTTCATCCGCTTCCAGAAAAAGCCGAATAGGAAGATCACCACCACGCCAGGGGCGATAAAGCCGGAATATTCCTGGACGGTTTGGAAGCCGCTTTCGAACCCGCCAATGAATGGCTGCGCGAGAATTACTGCGAGGATCATAGCCGTCAGGGCGGTTATCCGACCGACCATAACATAATGACTTTCACCCCGATCTGGCGCGGCTTGTTGGTAGAGATCCATTGTGAAGATTGTCGAGATCGAATTCATCATCGATGCGAGAGATGAAACAACCGCAGCGATCAAAGCAGCAAAGACCAACCCGCGCAGTCCAGACGGCGCAAACCCCATCAATTCGCCATAAGTATTGTCAGATTTTTCAGCCAACGCACCGCCATCCAGGACGCCTTGGCTTGCCATCACCACGGCAGCAATGCCTGGAACGACAACGATCAGCGGAATGAGAAGTTTCAGGAATGCGCCAAATGCCAATCCCTTTTGTGCTTCGGCGAGATTCTCGGCACCGAGGGCACGTTGAATAATGTACTGGTTGAACCCCCAATACGAGAAGTGAAGCACCCACAAGCCGCCCAGCAACGTCCAGATCCCCGGTAGGTCACCATAGGCTTTATGATCCGGAGACAGGATCATTTCAAAGTGGCCTGGCATCTCTTCATATAGACGACCAAAGCCAGCAATGGCGCCATTGCCACCTGAGACTTGGTTCAGCGCCAGCCATGTGATCACTAATCCACCCAGGATCAGAACCACCACTTGAATGATGTCCGTCATCGCTACAGCTTTTAGGCCGCCATAAAGGGAGTAGACCGACGCAAAGACAGCTAGTGCGATCATTGAATAGAGAACCGGCCAGCCCGTAAGCGACGTAACGGCCAAGCCGCCCAGCCACAACACCGTGGTCAAATTCACCGCCGTGTAGAGCAAGATCCAATAGAAGGACATCAGTGTTTTGACGCCGTTACCGTAACGCTGGTCGAGATATTGCGGCATCGTATAAATGCCGCGTTTGAGGAAGATTGGCAGAAACCACTTCGCCACGACAAGTAAGACAATGGCGGCCTGCCATTCGTAAGCTGCGATGGCGATTCCAACCGCGAATCCTTGTCCGGACTGACCAATAATCTGTTCAGCGGAAATGTTTGAAGCGATCAGAGAGGCGCCGATCGCCCACCAAGGCAAAGACCGTCCTGCAAGGAAATAGTCTTCCGTATCTTTTTGGTGGCCTTCAGGTTCGCGCGATACCCAGAGCGCAATCGCAAAAAGGCTTACCGCATAAATCGCCACAATCACGATATCGAGGGTTGAGAGATTCATCGTAAATAGCCTTTCTGTAAGATCTCGCCTGCGCCACTGCCGGGTCCACGGACGGTACTGCCAGACTAAATCAGCTTGAGATCGCCCTGCCTAGACTTTAGTCTCGGTGGCACGTTCAAAAATGCACTTCGCGCAATTATCAGCGGAAAGTGAGCCTTAACCGCCTTATTCTACGTTCGGCGCATGACCAAGAACCCGTTTCGTTATTTTAAAACGTCGCACGCCGTCGATCACGAAGGTGAGGTCTTAGAGAGTTATGTCACCAAGACCCGGGATAAGCAGGCTGCACTTACCTTTTTGAAGAAAGCGATGAAGCGATATGGAGCGCCGAGAACGGTCATCACGGACCGGTTACGTTCGTATGGCGCCGCCATGAAAGAGATAGGGAATGAAGACCGCCAGGAGGTCGGTCGCCATCTCAACAATCGGGCAGAGAACAGCCACCTGCCCTTCAGGCGAAGAGAGCGGGCGATGTCGCGATTTCGAAGGATGAGCAATCTACAGAAATTCGTTTCGACCCACGCTTCGTTCCACAATCACTACAACCTCGATCGCCACATCAACCACCGTCAGACGTTCAAATCGATGAGAAACGCCGCCCTCTTTGAATGGCGTCAGCTTCGGGCTGAATAAGAGCCCCTACCCCTGACGCTGCTGGAGACGGGTTCGCGTTAGACTGACAGAACCTGCCTGATGAAGGCTACATAGTGGACATATCAAGTCATTGAATCTGGTGCGCTTGTTACCTTAAAATAATTGTAGCTGAGCAGTTGAAAGCGTGCCAAAGGCGAATGCCTAGTATGGAGATGTGCGATGACAGCATATCGATCTGTGTTTGCCCTGATCAGCGCGGTCTGGTTTCTTCAGCTGGCTGGAGGAATTCTCGGCATCGTGACTCCGCTGGGTCTCCAGACCATGGGGTTGAATACGACCTGGATTGGGGTGATCGCAGCACTTCACGCCATGGGTTTTATGATTGGCGCTGGATACGCGCCGCGAATTATCCGCAGGATTGGCAACATACGCTGCTTCTCAGTGGCCGCAGCGATTTGCGGCATCGGGTCTCTGTTATTGTACCTCGCTCCAACCGCAACGGGTTGGGCTGTCATTCGTGTGTTCCAAGGCATTGGTTTCGCCATGATGTTCACCGCTGCAGAGGCCTGGTTGGGCGAAGCGATTGAGCCTGAACAACGCGGCGGCGTGATGGGATTCTATCATGTCGTTGCAAAACTCGCATTATTTACCGGGCCCGTTTTGGTCATCGGTTATAGTGCTATGGACCCGGGAAACTATATTCTTGCGGGTATCTTTTTGGCGACCGCTTTGATCCCGATATGCATGACGTATCAGCCAGAACCCTCGCGCGCAGAAGTAGAGCCTCAATCGGTCCGATCTCTTGTTCGCCGCGTTCCCTCTGCTGCGATCGGGGTATTCCTCGCAGGTGTTATAAACACCGGAACCCTTGCGCTGCTGCCGATCTTTGCGGGAGCCTTTGCACTTAGCGGACAGGAGACGAATTTTGTTGTCTTAACCTATGCCGTCGCCAATGCTGGTGGGCTTATCAGCCAGTGGCCGATCGGTCGGCTTTCCGATCATATTGATCGACGCACGGTGATTGCCGCCATGGCTGTGGTGTCTGGCGCCGCCGCCATTGCGTTGGGAATGATGTCGGACGACATTTCTCAACTGGCGATGCTTGGATTGTTGGCTTTGTGGGGCGCCGGATCTTTGTCTTTCTATGGTATCAGCGTCGCGCACGGTATTGACCGGGTCCGCACAGAAGAAGTCACAGAGCTGATGTCCGGCCTGCTATTTGTGTGGGCCGCCGGGTCAGTCGTTGGACCTATCGTATCAGGATTGGCTATGCGTATGGGTTTCGGAGCCCCCGGCCTGTTTTTGGCAGCCGGTGCGCTGCTCTTCATTCTCGCTGCGAGCATGCTTGTGCGACGCGCCGCGAAAGCGGGCCCGACAGACGCGGCGCAAGAAGACTGGAACCTCACCGCACCGATGTCAGTTGCTGGTGCTGATCTTGATCCAAGAGCGCCCGAGGATTTGCTAAGTTGATGTTCTGATTGAGCGTTTAGCTCGCCTGCTTCGACCAACGCTGATGCTTGCGGCGTGCGGGATAACGCGGCTCAATATCTGAAGGGTCTTTGGGCGCTTGCTTCGCTCGTTTTGGCGCGCGCCTGGACGGGCCAAGTTTTTTCATACCGCCAAGCGTTTCGCGGAATCGCAAAGCGCGTCGATCCGTTGCTCGTCTACTACAGTTTGATCCAGACATTTTAGCATGACACTCCGATCAGGGGGCACTTCACATTGCCCTATTGGCCCAACAGAAACTTGATACTGAATCTCAGTTACGCTCATTTTCAGAAGCGTCAATTGATTTTTGAGAGCCGTGGACTTTGCCTCACAGGGGCGCACTTGCCGAGCTGCCCGTCGGCCCAGGCATTCTTCCGATCCGAGTTCATAACGCTCTGACATTCGAGCGTTTCCTTGCGAACTCCGCCCTGTACAGAGCATCAAAGGAAATGAGTATGCAAATTGCTCGGCGGGCGCGAAGTTTCCAAGTTTGTCCAACTGTCCGACAAGATGCGAACGTCCATTTTAGGGTGCAACAGATCGCTGTCGTCATGTCCGCGTTGACGACGAACGCAGACTAGCTGAGTGGTTTAGATCAAGCGAATTTGTGCCTCCTAATTGCAAAAGCTGGCCGATCCGCATTGATATTGCGACGTGTGTCCTTTCAGATAATTGAGCTTAGACTCCCAAGCATAGTCCTTGGGTCTTGAGATCGGCGCAGGTACGCCGGAAATAGTCCTGTTCGTTTCAGTTTCACCATACATTGAAGAGCTAACATATTTTTCGGCAAATGCGGCGCGTCTCGAAGCACGACAGCTATCTACATTGATTTGCAAACCTCGTTCTCCATACAAGCGAGCTGTCGACAATTCACTGTCGGAGACTAAATCGCAACGGCCAGCAGCCAATGCTGCGTCTGTCGCCCGTGTGATGGCCCGGGGGCCAAGCCATGATGCAAGGTCCAGCGCCGGGCCGAAATCACTTTCGGCGAGCGCTTGTTCCAATAGTTGTTGTCTCTGCTCATTCTGCCGCCGTCTTTGAGCTTCGGCTTCGGCCCGCGCCTGCGCAATTCTCTCCACACGCTCGCGCTCGCGGTTTTCCCACCATTGCTTGGTCTCTTGGCGCTGTTCCACAAATTGTCGTTCCAATTCCTGAACAAAAGCCTTTGCGTCATTCATATCAATCAGCGGTTCCGAGTTCAGGCGTTCGAGTCTTTCTGGGTATCTGAAAGCGGCGGGATTTCCGATGACATCGATTGAGCCGTCGGCACGCCGCGCTGCCATGATCTTGACCTGTTCATGATCGAAGAGCGACTCACTTGCCCGTTTCTTTAGTCCTTTGGGCACTTCAAGCATCGACACTCGGTCATAGAACGCGGACGTCTGGCTCTCCAAAACTTGCTCCAACGTTGGATGAAATTTATCGTAAAGAGAGAGAGAGCCGACCGGAGCCAGTCTTTGTCCTTCATCCGTTTCCCAAACCGCAATCCAGAACTGAGAGAATGGGCAATTGACAGTCGTGTCGCGACAATGCCCAAACGGCTTCGTGTCAGCCCGCTCGAACTCCACTGGCTCCAGCGGGAAACCCGTATCCGAGAGTAGCGGCCTCAGGCCTAATAATCCCGAGGGTTTCTCCAAGATCGATTGCCCCGTCGTAACAGGCCAGAATAATCCGAGGCTGCGGTCGATTTCATAAACCGGAGAATAAATACCCTCTCGGTATTCCACCTTCATCAAGGGTGCGAGAGGAGGTGTGAGACTCATTTGCCCACCAGGCGTAAAAACCTGATCAAACGGTTTTCCCTGAGCATCCACGCGGTGAACAAGAAGATGTCGATCCTCAAGCACTTCAACCCCAGCACTACCACTTGGCAACAGGGAGGCAGGCGCAATGTAGTCAATCACGGGGCCAAACTCACCAGAGCGAGAAATGGTCCTGACAGTGGCGTTTCCGGCCGCATCGTGAGATTTGAATATCGGAACGCCGCCCCAATTTTTCATATCGATATGCTGTTTGCTCAGCTCGTTTGCGATTTTTATCTCGCCATGGCCGATCTCTTGGGACTGTTTGCTAACTAACTCCAAACGGAACCAATTGTCAGAACCGGGTTTCTTGACCAAAGCGAAATCACTTCGCCACATGACGATATCGCTCCACTCAGGCTCGACGATCCAACGCATATTGATCTTGTCACGCTTCTGCCGCTCATAAACCGCAACCCCCCGTAGAATTGATCCTTCCGGAATCTGCTGGCCATTCACTTTCTTGCGGCGTTTTAGGCGATAGGAATATCGAGCCCCCTCATAAGCTTTGAACCTTCGCCCGTGCCAAGAGCTGTCATACCCTTTGTAATTCTCTGATTGCAGTCCATCGGTGGCAACTTCGATCGCAAAAAATACTGAACCACAAGTGTCCAAGTTATCACCGGGATTACAGCGGCCGTCTATTTTTTCCAGACCCGACGGAACTTTCGGGGGTTTCGTTTGGCTCCAGGCCGCCAGACTGATGAACATAGAAAATAGAAAGACGTAGATGTAACGTACCAAGGCCAGATCCTCATTTCTCTTAAACCAGAGCCTAGGCGAATTTGCACAGAAACCGAATAGGCCGACGGCGAAAAAATTCGCGGCATGAAAGGCTTGAGCTGAGATCTTTGTGGAATGCGCGGAAGGACCCGACATCAGATTCCTTTCGGGCTTTCGATCGCTGAGCGGGTATTGTCAAAGGAAACGAAATTGATACTTCAGGCGTCGATTTTCGGTCGAACCAATGTGGCGCAATTCTAATAAAATCAATCCGCGCGCGTCTCGGTCAAACCGTGCGAATAAAGTAGTCAAGCTTCCTTTGACACTATCGGCGACATCAATCACCGCCAAACATTCAAATCGATGAGAAACGCCGCCCTCTCCGAATGGCGTGAGCTCTTGGCTGGATAAGAGCCCCTACTCCGCGCGATGCTGGAGACGGGTTCGCATTAGACCGACAGCACCCTCGTGTAACCATGCGGTCGGCGCGAATACAGTATCTAGTTTTCCTGTGACAATACTTTTGAGGCTGACTTTTGCTCGGGGCGCATTAACTAGCTCGGTATGAACCTGACAGGACACTTCTCTTGCGCGGCAGCAATGCTTTTCATCGTTGCGGCTTGTGCCAGTGCGCCGCCGGCACCAGAACGACCGGTGTTTGCGGTCTCTGAAGGCGCATTCTCGACGACGAATACGAGCGGCGTCGTTGCAAATCCTGTTGCGATGACCTGGTGGAAGAACTTTGACGATCCACTCTTGGATCAACAGGTGACCACCGCCCTGGCTGAAAATAAGGACCTGGCCATTGCGGCGGCGAATATCGAGACGGCCCGCGCAGTCCTCGCGCGCCAAACGCTTCAACGGACCTTCTCGACAAGTTCAGCAGCCAGCGCTGAACTTGGACGCGCGGCGCGAGACGGAGCCGACACAGAACTGAGCGCTAGCGGGCAGATCGGCGCCAGCTGGGAGTTCGACGCCTTTGGCGGCATATCCGCTGCAGTCGAAGGCGCGGTGTTTGAAGTTGAACAATTGCGAGAAATCCAGCGAGATGTCGCCGTTACGGTCACAGCCGAAACAGCTCTCGCTTATGTTGATTATCGCGGCAACCAGGTCCGACTGTCGGTCGCGCAATCCAATGCGGAATTACAAGGCGAAAGCGTCGAGCTGCTGAACGTTTTGTTCGAAAATGGACGCGCCACACGCCTCGACGTCGAGCGGGCTGAGGCTCAATACCGCACGACGCTCGCTTCCCTTCCATTGCTGGAAATCGCCATCCGTTCGGCCGGAATACGATTGGCGGCTTTGACAGGCCGAACCGACTTTTCGGCGTCTGACGCGTTGATGCGGCAACCGGGACAGGGTGTTGTCATCCCCTCTCCACCTGAGAGCTTAGGTGTCGGCACACCGCAGGATCTGATTCGCCGACGGCCAGATATTCGCGCCGCGGAAGCAGATATTGCCCGACGTTTGGCGCTGGGTGAGGCAGAGCGGGCCCGGCTATTCCCAACGCTAACCTTCAACGCTGATCTTTTGTCACTATTCACTGAAGACAATGTTGGCCTTGAGAGTTTCGGCTTTGGGATTGGTCCCGCGATCCGCTGGGAGGGCCCGGATCTGCGGCGTGTGCGCGGCGACATTGATATCGCAGACGCCCAGACCCGCACAGCTTTTGTCAATTACGAACGCACGATCGTCGAGGCGCTGCAGGAGATCGAAATCGCTCTGGTCTCCTATGCCCAGGAACAGAAGCGGCGCCCTGATCTTGAGGCGGCCGCCGATGCTGCAGCGCGCGCATTTGAACTCGCGCGCTTGCGATTTGATGAAGGACTTGATGATTTCCTGGAAGTGATAGATGCTCAACGCACGTTACTGGACGCGCAAGACCGATTGGAAAGTAACCGCCTCGCAACAACCAGACAGGCGATTGCTACGTATAGAGCATTAGGCGGAATTTGGGACGCTGAGGCGATCGCACCTGCGATGCCGGAAAGTGAGTAAGATCAGTATGATACGGTCATTCTTGAGTATGGCACTCGTCGGCCTACTAGTCGCGCTACCCGCCGCGGCGCAACGCGGCGGTCCAGCTAGCGTGTTTGCAGAACCCGTCACCGAGCGGGACTTTTCACGTGACATCGAAGCCCTCGGCACGCTCGAACCAAATGAGCAGGTCGATCTCTCACTGAATGCCTCAGATCGGATTACGGCATTATATTTTGATGATGGCGAGCGGGTTAGAGAAGGCAAAACGCTCTTATCCCTTGCACAGCGCGAACAACTGGCACTGGTCGAGTCGGCTGAAGCTGATGTGGAAGAAGCGGCGCGGCAATTGGCACGGATCTCGCGCCTTGCTGCTGCCGAGGCCGTCTCTCAGTCCGAACTGGACAGTGCGCAGCGCGATCTCGACAGCGCAGAAGCCAATTTGCGGGCGCTCCAATCTCGTCAGAAAGATCGCGTTCTGGTCGCGCCATTTGATGGCATTCTCGGATTTCGACGCGTGAGCGTCGGATCATTTGTACGTCCCGGTGATGTCATCGCCACTTTGATCGATGACAGCGAAATGAACCTGGATTTTGATGTGCCCTCTATATTTACGCGTTCAATTCAACCAGGCACGACAATCATCGCTCAGACCGATGACTTGCCGGGCGAAACGTTCACAGGCGAGATTGAAACGCTCGACAATCGCATCGATCCAGTGACGCGATCAATCAGGGCGCGCGCGACCATTCCGAATGCAGATCGTCTTTTGCGGTCCGGTATGTTTATGCGGGTATCCGTGCGCGCTGAGCCGCGCACCAGCCTGGCCGTGCCGGAGTCTGCCGTGCAGCCTGTCGGCCCGCGCACATTTGTTTGGCGCGTAACGCCAGAAAACGACGTCCTGAAAGCGCGCCGCACAGAAGTTCAACTGGGTCAACGCGCCAATGGCTATATCGAAGTCCTTTCAGGCCTGGCGGCAGGCGATCAGGTCATCACTGAAGGCATCATTCGCGTTCGCGAAGGGTCTGAGCTGAAAGTAGAAGATAAGCGCCTGCTCGATCCTGGTGGCTCCGTCGCAAGCAGCGGACCAGCCTCGGGATCCGCTTCCCTCGGCGTATCCAACTAGGAGGGTAACTGATGCTGCTCTCCGATACCGCGGTCACGCGCCCGGTCTTCGCATCCGTGATTGCGCTCATCCTGGTCATTCTAGGTGTGGTGGCGTTCGATCGCTTATCCTTGCGAGAATATCCGGACATTGATGCCCCCATCGTCACCATAGACACGCGCTATGCCGGTGCATCTGCAAGCGTAGTGGAAACGCGAATCACTCAAATCATTGAAGATCGGATCGCTGGTGTCGAAGGCATTCGATTCATAAATTCCAACTCGCGCGATGGCCGCTCAAGCATTTCAATCGAGTTTGGCGTCAATCAGGATATCGATGTCGCCGCAAACGACATTCGCGACCGAATCTCCGGCGTACTCGACAATTTGCCCGAAGAAGCTGATCCGCCCGAGGTTGAAAAAGCCGACTCCAATGATGACGTCATCATCTGGCTAAATCTGGCAGCAGAAAACCTCACCACACCTGAAATTTCAGACTATGCCGAGCGCAATCTTGTCGATCGCTTTTCCGCTCTGGACGGTGTCGCCCGGGTTCGCGTCGGCGGATCGAGAAATTACGCATTGCGGGTCTGGATAGATAGGCGAGCGCTGGCGGCTCGAAATCTGACCGTCAACGACCTCGAACAGGCGTTGCGTCGTGAGAATATCGAAGCGCCCGCTGGCAGCATCGAATCTGACACGCGTGCTTACACTGTCCGGATTGACCGGGCGTTTCAGACCCCCGAAGACTTTGCCGGCCTTGTCGTGGCGGAGGGCAAGGACGGTTACCTTGTTCGCCTCGGCGACGTCGCGCGCGTTGAACGCGGAACGGTGGAAGACCGAAATATGTTCCGCGGTAATGGTGTGCCGATGGTTGGACTGGGGATCGTCAAACAGTCCACCGCCAACACAGTGGAGGTCGCAAATGCCGCAAAAGCCCTGGCGGATCAGCTGAACGAGACTCTCCCGGATGGGATGGTGATCGCCCGAAGCTTTGATAGCTCCGTGTTCATCTCAGCATCGATCCGAGAAGTCTATACGACCCTCGCGATTGCTGTCGGTCTGGTGACCTTAGTGATCTTCCTGTTTCTCGGCAGTGTCCGTGCGACGATTATCCCAGCGATCACAGTGCCGATCTCGATCATTGCCACTTTCATTGTTCTTTATGCGCTCGGGTTCTCGATCAATTTGCTCACGCTTTTGGCTATGGTGTTGGCCATCGGACTGGTCGTCGACGACGCGATCGTCGTGCTCGAAAACATCTCGAGGCGTATGAAAGTGTATGGAGAAACACCGCTAGTCGCGGCCTTCAAAGGCACGCGGCAAGTCGGTTTCGCCGTTGTCGCGACGACCCTGGTACTGGTCGCCGTATTCGTTCCGATCACGTTTTTGCAAGGTGATATCGGCCGATTGTTCACAGAATTCGCGCTCACCATATCGGCGGCCGTGGTGTTTTCGAGTTTGCTGGCGTTGACGCTGACCCCGATGATGGCATCCAAGCTGCTCAGCCGGCCAGTTGATAAATGGACAATCACGTCGTTTTTACCGCGTTTGGTAGACGGCGCCTTTGGCCTGATACGGCGCGGATATGGGTGGTTGCTGAATATACTAATCCCGCGCCCGCTGATCATGGCCATCTTGCTTTCCGGCCTGTTCGGGGCGACCTATCAACTCTCGCAATCGGTCACCGAAGAATATGTCCCGCGCGAAGACCGCGGCGCTTTCTTTGTTGTCGTGCGCGGTCCGGAAGGCGCGTCCTACAGCTATATGGAGCGCTATATCGACGAAATCGAGCGTCGTTTATTGCCCTACACTGAAAGCCAGGAGGGCAAGCCCCCGGAGGTTAATCGCCTGCTGTTTCGCGCACCAGGATTTGGATCATCAGCTTTCAACCAGGCGTTTATCATCGTCGTTCTGAATGATTGGAGCCAAAGACGACCGGCCGACACCATCGTTGCCGAGGTCAATAGCAAACTCTCCGACTTGCCCGGCGTTCGAGGGTTTGCCCGAATGCGACAAGGCCTTGGAGGGGGCACCGGCAAACCGGTTCAGTTCGTTATTGGCGGGCCGAGCTATGAAGCTCTCGTCGAGTGGCGCGACACGTTTGTAACGGCGCTGGAGGACAGTGAGCTGGGTCTGGTCGACATTGATTGGGACTACAAAGAGACGCAGCCGCAGTACCGTATTCAGGTTGATTATGATCGCGCCGCCGATCTCGGTGTGACCGTTGCTGACATCGGTGTGACGCTCCAAACCATGCTCGGCTCAAGGCGGGTCACGACCTATATTGAGAACGGAGAAGAGTATGATGTTATCTTGGAGGGCCTCCGATCCGACCAGAACAACCCAAACGATATCGAGAACATCTATGTTCGCTCCTCGCGATCCGGCAGCCTCGTTCCTTTAGCGAGCCTGATCAGTGTCGAAGCCCTGGCCGACAGTCCAACATTAAATCGATACAATCGTGTGCGTGCGATCACGATCGAAGCCGGTCTTGCCCCTGGAGTTTCTCTGGGCGAAGCGCTGGACGGCATGCAGCTGATCGCGCGGGACGTCTTACCGATCGAAGCGACGATCGATTTCAAAGGTCAATCGCTCGATTTTAAGACCTCCGGGTCGTCGATACTCTTTGTGTTCGGGATCGGCGTCGTCATTGTGTTTCTCGTTTTGGCTGCGCAGTTTGAAAGTTATCGTCACCCGATCATCATCATGCTCTGCGTGCCGGCAACGCTTGCAGGTGGGTTGTTCGGCTTGTGGTATACCGGGACCAGCATCAACATCTATACCCAGATTGGTCTGATCATGCTGGTCGGGCTTGCCGCCAAGAATGGCATTTTGATTGTTGAATTCGCCAATCAGCTCCGCGATGAAGGCATGGCCTTTCAGGCTGCAGTGAAACAAGCCTCCATGGATCGTCTTAGACCGATTGTGATGACAGGCCTGACAACTGCCGCAGGCACCCTGCCCCTTATTCTTTCCAGTGGCGCTGGTTCGGAGACCCGCGCGGCGATTGGCATTGTAATCCTGTTTGGCGTCATCGCGGCTGTGCTGGTTACGGTGCTCTTCGTCCCGACCGCCTATGCCCTGATCGCCCGTGGCTCAGGATCACCAGGCGATGTCGCCCGAAGGCTGGAACTTGAATCAAAACAAACGACCGTCCCCGCAGAATAGATAAGTCGGCGGAACTCGCTCGAACGCCCCGCTCCCGCACCGGTGATAGGGCGAGACTATCGAAGTGGATACTTTTTTGTATTTTGCTTCCGGCGCTGGAGGCCGAAATCGGAAATAGAAAAAAAGTCGGGAGGAGCATGCAAGGATCAAATCCGGGCGTTCCTCGCCAGCGGAGGATCAAGCATGAATAGCCAAGTTGCCGATGCAACCCGTGGAACGAGCGGTGCGCCCTTATCGTCGACCGGGACGAGTTATAGCAGCTTCAACTATCGATCCTATGTCCTGATGTCGTTGACCCTGGTCTACACGTTCAACTTCATCGACCGCATTTTGATTAGCGTCGTCAGCGTTCCGATCATCAATGAATTTGAGCTGTCGCAGTTTCAGTTTGGCCTGCTTTCCGGCATCGGGTTTGCACTGTTTTATACGCTCCTGGGAATTCCGATCGCCAACCTGTCAGAGAAAGTCAGTCGCAAACTCATTATTGGAGTGAGCGTAATCCTCTGGTCCTTAGCGACCGTGCTTTGTGGATTTACCGTCGGCTTTGTCACACTCCTTTTAGCCCGCATGCTCGTAGGCATTGGAGAAGCCGGCTGCACCCCGCCTGCGAACTCCATGATCAGCGATTATTACGCGCCTTCTGCCCGACCGACCGCGCTTGGCATTTATGCGATGGGCGTCACCGCAGGCGGCGTGATGGCGCAAGTTTTTGGTGGGTTTATTCTCGACTTCTTCACTTGGCGCGAGGCCTTCATCTTCATTGGCGCACCCGGCATCCTCCTTGGAATAATTTTCCTGCTGACCATCAAGGAACCCCCTCGAGGGTATTCGGACCCGCCGGGCGCCGCGCATGTCGAAAAGGCTGGCTTTAAGGAAGCGATCGCCGAAATTTTCTCCAAGCGTACATTTTGGGTGATGACCACGGGTGCCACGATTGCAGCGTTTGCGGGCTATGCGCTCGTCGGATTACAGCCTCAGCACGTCGTTTTCACACAAGGATTCACTCCAGCTGAGACAGCGCTGATGTTCATGGCACCCGTAGGACTTGCGGGCACACTTGGCGCGTTCCTCGGAGGCTATCTGACCGAGCGCGCTTCGAAACGTTCTGAGACCGCGGCGACTTGGGTGCCGGGGATCGCTTTCCTGATCTGTGCACCGATTTATGCCTCCGCCTTCCTGGTTGGAGACAGTACGTTAATGCTGGTCTTGCTAATGCTCGCCAGCACGCTGCAATACTTCTACCTTGGCGCGCAATATAACATCGCGCAGGCGGTTGTGAGCCTGCGCGTGAGAGCCACGGCGATTGCCGTTCTGCTCTTCGTGGTGAATCTCATCGGTTATGGCATCGGACCACCAGCGCTTGGCATCATCGCGGACACGCTCTCAACCAGTTGGATCAATTCAGGGCCGTTTGCCGGACAGATTACTGCGACCTGTAGCCTGACCGACCCAAGCCTTACCGAGGAGCTCATCAGCGCCTGTCGCGATGCCAGAGCCTATGGTGTCCGCTGGGCCTGCGTCGTGGCTACCGGCCTGTTTGCGCTGGCTGGCGCGTTCTTCTTGCTTGCCGGTCGTTCATTCGCGCGCGACCTATATGTGAATCAGAAGACGGCTGGTGCAGCGGCTTAATCCAGACGGTGAAGCAGCCGAAAACGGTTCAGAGTGTCAACGAGATTGAAGGCTAAACTCTGGTAGGCCATCCAGTGCTGATTTCAGCGCAGATCCCCAGGCTTCGGAGATCGCCGAGAACGCTGTATCGGTCTCTTCAATTCGGAATTCTGCGCCGGTCACGAGTGAATTTGCTTCGTAGACATGAACATCCAGCGGCATTCCGACGGACAGGTTCGCGCGCAAAGTTGAATCGAAGGACACACACAGCAAGCGAAGGGCTTGCTCGACGCTCATCGCCGGGTCGAAGGCGCGAAGGATTATCGGGCGTCCATACTTTGTTTCGCCAATTTGGAAGAACGGTGTCTCGGCGCTCGCTTCGATAAAATTACCCTCCGGATAAATCAGGAAAAGGCGCGGCTCCATGCCCTTGATCTGTCCGCCCATGATCAGCGTCGCGCGAAACGCGGATTCGGCGTCTTGTCCTTCATCGGCATGGGCATTGACGACTTCGTTCAGCGTATCTGCGATCAGACGCGCTGCCTGGAACAGGGTCGGGACCTGCAGGAGGGTGGGGTCTCTTTCTTCCGGGGCTTTGGAGCGCTCATCCAGTAAGCTGACAACGGCTTGCGTCGTGGCGAGGTTTCCAGAGGTCATCAAGGTGATCACACGCTCGCCCGGCGCCGACCAGGTGAACATTTTTCTGAACACTGAGATATTATCGACGCCCGCATTGGTACGCGTATCAGACATGAAAACGAGATGATCGTTCATTTTCAGAGCGGCGCAATAAGTCATTTGGTCTTGCCCTTGCTTCGACCGACCAGCCCTATTGTTGAACCTGGATGGAGACAACCAAATTTTCCCGTCCGGCGCCGATGGTCAGGCCTTTGGTCGGGGCCACATCAGCATAATCTGACCCTTGAGCAATGCGAACATAGCGTTCATCCGGGCTGATTCCGTTCGAAACATCGAAACCGACCCAGCCCAGACCATCAAGATAGACCTCGCTCCAGGCATGGCTGGCATCCTGCGAGGTACGATCATCCATTAGCAGATAGCCACTGACATAACGCGCGGCGAAACCCTTTTCGCGAACCACGCTCAGAAAGATGTGACTGTGATCCTGGCATACGCCCTTCTGGTTATCGAGCGCCTCACCTGCCGTCGTGGTGACGCTGGATTGTCCCGTTACGTAGTCGACACGCTCGCGGATCAGCTGGCTGAGCGCATGCAGCTCTGAAATCAGACTTTCGGCGGGCAACGCGATCGACGATGCCAACTCACGCAGACCCTCTGTCATCACAGTCAAAGCCGATTGTCGGCGATAGAACCAGAGCGGCATGGCCTGCGCATGCGGCCCAAGGACCCCGTCAGTGCAAAGCGTATCCACCTCCCCAGAGACGCTGATTTCGAGCAATTGCGCGTCAGGAAGCACGCTTATGAGATCGGTTCGGTTTCCATGGTGATCCACAAACTGGGCCTGTCTTCGCGCGCCGTCGAGTTTAACCTCCCATTCAAGCACAGATTGCGCCGACGAGGACTGTGGCGCGGCGCGCAGTTGCAGCAAGCCGTAGGATGGCGGCTCGTCATAGTGAAACTGGGTGGTGTGCTGAATCTGTAGGCGCATGTCAGCTCGCGAACCTGTAGTC